>NZ_VAUV01000015.1 GCF_005780165.1 Phragmitibacter flavus
CCTGAAACCTGACGCAAGTGGGAAACCACTGTCAGCACTCAACAATCGGAGAGCCGGATGCGGGAAACCCGCCAGTCCGGTTCGGAGGGAGGGGCGGCGCAAACCAATGCGCCGTCCCTACCCCTATGATGGAGAGCCGACGTTGCGTCGGACTACCAGTAGCCTGACACCGGCACGGACATGACCCTGCCATGGCGGCACTTTGTGGTCATCAAGGCCAGAAAAGCTGGCGAGTTTCAATTTTTATTTGCAGGCAATTCTTTTGGCTCTAATATTCAACCAAATGGTTGAATATGACTCAGAACTGTTGGATCGGACTTTTGCGGCGTTGGCTGATCCGACGCGCCGGCAGATTCTGGCGCAGCTGGCGAACGGGGATGAGTGCGTGACGGATCTGGCGCGGTCGCATGCTCATGCGATGTCGCTGGCGGCGGTGTCGAAACATCTGGGGGTGTTGGAGAAGGCGGGGCTGGTGAAGCGCGAGCGTTTGGGGCGGGTGCATTCGCTGGCGTTGGGCGCCAAGCCGATGCAGGAGGCGCTGGGGTGGGTTGATCGTTACCGGAGATTCTGGGAGGCGAATCTCGACCAGTTTGAAGACTATTTGGAGACACTTAAAAATCAGAAAACCAACGAGAAACCAGAAACACCAGATGAACTTGATCACCAAAAATGAAGTGGAGAAACCGGACAACGCGACCTTGATCGTGAGGCGGGTATTGAATGCATCGCCGGAGCTGGCGTTTGAAGCGTGGACTTCGGCAGAGCATGTGAAGCATTGGATGCGGCCGGAGCCGGGGATGGTGATTCCTTGGGCGATGATGGATGTGCGGGTGGGTGGGAAGTTCCGTATTCAGATGCAGAATGAGGAAGGGGAGTATTTCACGGCGGTGGGCGAGTTCCGGGAGGTGCAGGTGCCGGAGCGGCTGGTTTATACGTGGGATTGGGAGAAGGATGGCAGCGGGGAGGAGTTCGGTGAGGTGGAGGGCAAGACGTCATTGATCACGGTGGAGTTTTTGCGCCGGGGGGATCGCACAGAGCTGGTGCTGATGCATACACGATTTGCCACGGTGGAATCGAGGGACAGTCACGCAGGCGGATGGAGCAGGATCGTGGAGACGTTGGCGGAGTTTTTGGAGAAGAAGTGACGGCCTGTGAGTTGCGGAGATTTTTCAAGATAACTGAAATGAAACGAAAGGAAGAAATGAGATGAGCACCAGAACCATGATTGATGAGCAGAAGCATCCTGTGGTATCGCAGGATCAATGGATCGCGGCCCGCAAGGAGCTGTTGGAAAAGGAGAAGGCATCCTCGCGGTCGATGGATGAATTGAGTGAAGCACGGCGACGGCTGCCGTGGGTGAAGGTAGAAAAGGATTATGTTTTTGATACTGCTGATGGCAAGAGGTCGCTGGCGGATCTGTTTGCGGGTCGCGAGCAGTTGGTGGTGTATCATTTTATGTTCGGACCTGAATGGCAGGAGGGGTGTCCGAGTTGTTCGTTTGTGTCGGATCACTTCGATGGAACGCTGGCGCATTTGGCGGCACGCAATGTGAGTTTGGTGGCGGTGTCGCGTGCGCCGTTGGCCAAGATTGAGGGGTTCAAGGAACGGATGGGTTGGGAGTTTCCGTGGGTGTCGTCTTTTGGCGGGGATTTTAATGGTGACTTCCGCGTGTCATTTGATGACGAGGATCGGGAGCAGGGCAGGGTGAACTACAATTACAAGCTGCAGGAGTTTCCGAGTGCAGAGGCTCCGGGGGTGAGTGTTTTTTGCAAGGATGCTGCCGGTGACGTTTACCATACTTACTCGGCGTATGGGCGTGGGGTGGAGTCTTTGATGGGCACTTATCGAATTCTTGACTTGGTGCCGAAGGGTCGGGATGAGGACGGACTAAGCTTCTCGATGGAATGGGTTCGCTACCATGATCGGTATGATCTTGATGGGGGCGCTGCTCGTGCGAAAAGTTGTGGTTCTGGAGCAGTGGAGGCCTGCGCGTGAAAATGCGTGCGTGCTGTCAGTCGCGAATCCAGGTCCGGCGGCCTGCATCGCGACTGGGTTGGGTCGGATGGCTGGTGCCAGGTGTGGTGCTGGCGTTGGTGCCGAAGTGTCCGGCTTGTGTGGTGGGTTATGTGGCGCTGGCGACCGGGATCGGAATTTCGCTGCCGATGGCGGCTTTTTTGCGGTCAGTTTTGGTGGGGGTTTGTTTGGTGGCGTTGGGGGTTTTGTTGGCGAGAGCGATGCGGGCAAAAAGAGGGCGAGCGTGACGCTCGCCCACAAAGGACCCATGAAATTACCTATGACCAGAAGTCAAGTTAGCCGAGGGGGGCGTTGAGCTTTTTGAGCAGGGCTTCCATCTTTTGACCGTATTTGAGGTAGCTGTCGTATTGCTCCTTGGCTTTGGCTTCGGGGGAGAGGTCGTCGGCGGCACCGGCTCCGTGGAAGACGACGGCGACGTGGGGTTCGATGCTGATGTAGCCGTCGTAACCGCTGGCGATGAGGTCGGCACAGATTTTTTCGACCTGACCGGCGCCTTCACCGGGATATTGATAATCCCCGTCTTTTTTGGTGGGATTGTAGAAGGCGTCTTTGATGTGGACGTGGGCGATGTGGGGTTTGATGGCCTGATACATTTCCCATGAGTCCTGCTGCTGGCCGGGTTTGTCGCGATCGGCAATGATGACGGGGTTGCCGGTGTCGAAGACCCATTTGAGGCCGGGAACGGCGTCGTTCATGCGCTGGACGTAGGTAGGGCTCATGCCGCCCCAGTTCATGCAGTTTTCATGGATGACGGTGAGGCCGGCGTCGTCGAAACGTTTCTTAATTTCAGCGACGCGTTTGATGCGTTCGTCGTCGAATTGGTCGGGGAGATCGTTGCCATCGGCGTCTTTGCAGACGGCGTAGCTCATGATGCGGATGAGCTGGGTGCCGAGTTTTTGCATGCGCGGAATGGCGCGGGCGATTTCAGCTTCGGTGATGGAGAAGGGGTCTTCGATTTTGTGGGCCCAGTTGCCGATGACGGAGCCGAAGCCGGCGACTTTCATGTTGGCGGCGGCGAGCATTTCGCAGGCTTTGTCGAAAATGGGTTCGGGAACTTCGTGGAGGTTGCCTTTGATGCCGTCGATTTCGATGTTGCGGGCTTCGATGCTATCCCAGCCGAGTTCCTGGTGGATTTTGATTTGCACTTCGAGAGGTGCGCCTGCTTCGTCGGAGATGCCGGTAAGTTTGATCATGGTGGGTCGGGATAAGGAGAAGGGTGGAAAGGAGGGGAAGTGTTGGCGCTGGATGGCGACGGTGCAAGAGTTTTGAGATTTGGAGTGAAGGTTGATCGAATAAGAGCAGAACGGATGCGGAGCGGCAAACGTATGGTGTTTGATGAGTGATTCGATTACTTCAAGTCCACCACCGGCGTTTTTGTTCGATCTGGATGGGACGTTGGTGGACAGTGTTTATCAGCATGTGCTGGCGTGGCGGGAGGCGCTGGAGGAGTCGAACATTGAGCTTTCGGTGTGGCGGATTCACCGTCGGGTTGGCATGAGTGGCGGGTTGTTTTTGAATGCGTTGATGCAGGAGACGGGGATCAAGCTGGAGCGGGAGCAGGTGGAGAAATTGCAGCGCGGACATGCAGCGGCGTATCAGAGGCTGGTGTCGCAGGTGAGGCCGTTGCCGGGGGCGAAGGAGTTGTTGGCGTATTTGACGGAGATGAAGGTGCCTTGGGCGGTGGCGACGAGTGGTCGGTTGGAGACGGCGGGGCCGAATTTGAAGATTTTGGGGATCGGAGATGATGTGCCGGTGGTGACGCGCGACATGGTTCGGCATGCGAAGCCTGATCCGGACTTGTTCCTCGCGGCGGCGGCGAAGCTGGGGGTGGACATTCAGAATTCGGTGGTGATTGGGGACAGTGTGTGGGATTTGCTGGCGGCGAGACGGGCGAAGGCGTTGGGGGTGGGTTTGCTATCGGGTGGGTATGGTCAGGATGAACTGGAGAGGGCGGGGGCGTATCGGGTATATGCGGATCCGGCGGATCTTTTGGCGCACTTGAATGAGGTGGGGGTGCGGCCGGCGATGGATGAGGAATGAGATCCACTAAGGTTTTCTCAACTGGGGCGTTTGAGAGGGATGCGTTGCTTCCTGATTCTATTTTTCGTCGGAAGTGGGTGGGCAGCGGAGGTGAGGGGACTTTCGCGGGAGGAGGTCGATGAGGCGGCGGCGGAGATTGACGCGGGTTTGGAGAAGGTGATGCGGATGGAGGGGGAGAGGGGGATCTTGAAGATGCCGGTTGAGGCAGCGGATGAAGATTTTTTGCGGCGATTGATGGTGGATGTGGCGGGAAGATTGCCGACGGGGTCGGAGGTGCGGGAGTTTTTGGAAGATGTCGATGCGGACAAGAGGGCGATTTGGATCGACAAGGTGGCGGCGTTGCCGGAGGCGCATCGCTGGCGGTTTCGTCGGCTGGCGGATGCCTTGAGGGTGAAGGATGAGGTCGATGGCGTTTCTTTGCGACCGTATGTGGAGTGGTTGAAGGGTGAAGTAGTGGAGGATGTGCCTTATGACGGTTTGGTGAAGCGGTTGCTATTGGCCAAGGGGTCGATGAAGGAAGATCCGGCGGCGGGGTATTTGCTGAGTGATGCGGGGGAGGTCAGGCAGACGGTGGCGGAGTCGATGCGGGCATTGCTGGGGATGGATGTCCAGTGTGCGGCGTGTCACGATGATCCGTTTGGCGACGCGTCACAGCGGCAGTTTTACGAGTTGGCGGGTGCGTTCAACCGGGTGGTGGAGGGGGATGGCGGAAAGAAGCTGGCGGAGGAGCCGGTGCCAACGCGGCTGCCGGAAAACTACCAGTATCGAAATGGAAGCCCGGGTGAGCTGGTGAAGATTGCGGCGCTGCCGGTTTCGCACTTTGGGGACAAGTTGACGGGGGGCGAGTGGAAGGACGGGGTGCGTGTGGCGTTGAGCGAGTGGATGGCGGGGGAGAACAATGAGCGCTTTCAGGAGGTGGCGGTGTTTCGGGTTTGGCAGTGGATGTTTGGGCAGCCACTGAGGGTTTACAATTCGGTGCATCGAGGGATGGCGGCGGAAACGCCGGATGAGTTGGTGGGGACGATGAACCATTGTGAGACTCTGGGGAGGGGATTGCGGTCGCCGATGGACATCGATTGGGGCACAAGTGATGCGCATAAAGAATTTTGGACGCTGCTGCGAAGGCAATGGGATCGGTGTGGGCGGCGAATGGGGGAGTTTCAACGGGTGCTGGCCCATACGCGTGCTTATCAACGGGAGGTTTGGGTGCCTTCGGGTGACTCGATCGAGCTAAATCGATTTTTGCCTGCGCCGGTGCTGCGGAGATTGCCGGCCGAGGTGGTGTGGGATGCCCTGGCGGGTTGGGCGGGGGAGAAACAGGCGTGGCTGTTGCCAGAAGTGTTGCCTCACGGGCATCCGTTGCGGATTTTGGGTCGAGGCGGCAGGGCGTGGTCGGATTCGGATGGGGGCTTGATGTCGCACGCTGTGGCGCGATTCATGATGAGTGGGGATTTGATAAAACGGGCGACCGATTCGCCGGTTTGGGGGAAAATTCGTGGGGTTGAGGATTTTTTTATAGAGATCTTGGGCCGGATGCCGACGACGGGAGAGAGCCAGATGGCCGAGGCTGTGGTGCAGGCGAATGGCGGGGATGGAATGCAGGATGTGGTGTGGGCGTTGCTGAATACAGGGGAGTTCTGGTTTTTGCGGTAAACGTGGGTGAGGCAAGGATGGCTGCTGCAAGGACGTATGGTGGGAATGATGTCGAGAGTTTTAGTGTTGGGTTGGGTGTTTGCGGTGGTGGCCCAGTGTGCTTGGGGGGAGGTGCCTGCGATAAAAGTGTTGGAGGATGTGCCTTACAAGTCAGGGGACGGACTGACGGAATATGAGAAGGAGCGTTGCAAGGTGGATGTGTATCTGCCGACGACGGGGACGAATTTTCCGGTGATGGTTTGGTTTCACGGAGGTGGGCTGACGGGAGGCGACAAGACAAAGGACAACATGCCGGAGGTGGCGGGCAGCTTGGCGAAGGCGGGGGTGGCCGTGGTGGTGGCAAATTATCGGTTGAGCCCGAAGGTGAAGTTTCCCACCTATCTTGAGGATGGGGCGGCGGCGGTGAAGTGGGCGAAGGATCACCTGGGAGCGCGTGGGGCGGATGTGAACCGGATTTTTGTAGGCGGGCATTCGGCGGGGGCATACATGGCGTTGATGATTGGTCTGGATGAGCGCCATCTTGCCGGAGTGGGGCTGGGGTTGAAGGACTTGGCGGGATTGGTGCCGGTGAGCGGGCAGACGATGACCCATTTCACGGTGCGGGTGGAGCGGGGTCAGGACAAGAACCGGACGGTGGCGGATGAGGCGGCTCCGGTGCATTTCGCGGGGAAGGAGGGGCCGCCGATGTTGTTGCTGATGGGGGACAAGGACTGGCCGGCGCGTTTGGAGGAGAATGCGTATTTCGTTGCGTTGTGCCGGGTGGCTGGTCACGAGGCGGCGCATCTGCTGAAGGTGGCGGACCGGGATCACGGCAGCATTTTTAAGAAGCTGAGCGCGGCCGATGATGTGGGTGGTCGCGCAGTGTTGCGGTTTTTGAAGGCACCGTCGGAATTCAAGCTGGAGGATGAGGAGATCACCAAAAGTGGGGCTGAGGTTGATTTTTCCCGCTGACCGACGCATGATGGGCCATGATTTTTGACGCAGCGGGTGGCATCAATGCTGAACATGATTATGACGTGGCCGTGATTGGCGGGGCTTTGTCAGGGGCGGCGACGGCGATTTTGTTGATGCGTGATAATCCGGGAATTCGCGTGCTGATCGTGGAGCGGTCGGAAAAGATGTCGCGCAAAGTAGGTGAAGCGACGGTGGAGGTGAGCGCGTTTTTCATCTGCCGGGTGCTGGGGATGACGCAGTATCTGAACGAAAATCACATCGCCAAGCAGGGGCTGCGGTTTTGGTTTGCGAATGATGAGGTGGAGTCGCTGGATCAGGCGAGCGAGATCGGTCCACGCTATCTGGCGAGACTGGCATCGTTTCAATTGGATCGTTCGACGTTTGATGAGGAGGTGCTGCGTCGCGCGGCGCAGGCGGGGGCAACGGTGATCCGTCCCGCAACGGTGCGGGAGGTGGAATTGAATGAAGGGGGGATGCAGAAGCTGGAGGTGAGGCGGGGAGATGAGACGTTTTCGGTGAAAGCCCGGTGGGTGGTCGATGCGTCGGGAATGGCGGCATTGTTGGCGCGGAAAAATGGCTGGTGGCGGGCGAATGAGGAGCATCCGACGGCTTCGGCCTGGTCGCGTTGGAAGGGTGTGAAGGACTGGGACGGACTGGAGTTGGCGAAGAAGTTTCCAGAGTGGGCCTCGGTTTCTTATGGGATCCGAGGAACGGCGACGAACCACGTGATTGGCGATGGCTGGTGGAGCTGGTGGATTCCGCTCAAGGGTGGGGATGTGAGTGTGGGGGTGGTCTTTGATCAGCGTCTGGTGAAGTGGCCGGAGGGCGGCAAGCTGGGGGATCGCATCAAGTCATTTTTGATGGAGCATCCAGTGGGGCGGGAGATGCTGGCGGATGCGGAATACGTGGAGGAGGATGTGCTCTGGAGGCGCAATTTGCCGTATTGTTCGACGACCTTTTCGGGGGACGGATTCGTTTTGGTGGGGGATGCAGCGGCGTTTTTGGATCCGTTTTATAGTCCGGGGATGGACTGGATCTCGTTTTCTGCAACGAGTGCGGCGAGGTTGATCGCCCAGCAGCGCAATGGCAAGCCGATGACGGAATTGATTGTGAAGCACAATCGCGATTTCCGGGTGTGCTACGACCGCTGGTTCAGGTCGCTCTACAAGGACAAGTATGATTACATCGGAGAGTATGATTTGCTGAAACTGGCATTTCGGATGGATCTCGGTTTGTATTATCAGGGGGTTGTGGAGCCGCCATTTAACGAGGGGATTGAGGCATTGACGATGCCGCCGTTTTCTCCTCCGAGTGGTCGTTTGTTTGCAGCGTTGATGAGCACCTACAATGCGCGCTTTGCGAAGATTGCGCGTCGACGTCGTCGACTGGGCATGTTGGGCAAGGCCAACAAGGGGAATCGATTCTTGTTGAAGGGATACACCCTGGCGCGCAGCGACATGTGGCAGATTCTGGGATTGCTGAGGCAGTGGGCGGTGCTGGAACTGAAGGAGGGTTGGAAGAGTTGGGGCCGCGAGCCGGAGGTGGCCAGGTCTGCTGGAGCAGCCAGGGAGAAATCGGAGTTGAAACCCGAGCCGGTTTCGGTGCCGGTCGGTTGAGAAAGTAGAAGGCTCGTCCCGAGCCTTGCATGATATTGAAAGGCCCGGGACGGACCTTCTACGTTGCTCTTCTATTTTAAAGGAAGCAGCTTGAGATCGGAGGGAGCTGGGATGGCAAGGCGTTTTTCGAGCAGGGAGCGGTGGTTGGCGATGGTTTTGGCTTGGGCGGGCTCATTGGCGAGATTGCGGGTTTCGCCAGGATCGTTTTGCATGTCGTAGAGTTCGGTGGCAACCACGGATTGATCTTTCGTGCGTCGCCATTCGACATAACGCCAGCTTTCGGTGCGGACGGCATGACCAAGCAGAGGTCCGGTGTCTTTGGTGTGCCTGGGGTAAACCTGGAAGGCGGCGTCTTTGATGGAGGTGTCGGGCTTGTCGAGCACGGTGACGAAACTGTCGCCGCGGAGATGAGTGGGTTTCGGTAGGTTGGCGAGATCGCAAAGAGTGGGATAGATGTCGACGAATTCGGTGAGCGCAGCGGATTTTTGTCCGCCTGATTTGCCGGGGGCGGCCATGATCAGGGGTGAACGGGTCGCTTGTTCATAATTGGTATGTTTGCACCAGATGCCGTGATCCCCGAGATGCCAGCCGTGGTCGCCCCAGAGGACGATGATGGTATTTTCGCTCAATCCGAGAGCATCGAGTTCATCCAAAATACGGCCGACCTGCGCGTCCATGTAGCTGGTGGCAGCATAATAACCGTGAATGAGTTTGCGCTGAAGGTCGGCGGGAAGGGGGCCGGACTTCGGAATGCCGACATAGTTGCGCAGTTCCCCACCTGACTGGGGCGCAAAAGGCGGGGCACCATCGGGCGGTGAATCTCGATCCGCCAGAGGGAGTTTTGATGGATCGTGCATGTCCCAGTATATCTGCGGGGCATTGAAGGGGAGGTGGGGTTTGAGGAATCCGACGGCCAGAAAGAATGGCTCGTTGGACGACTTGAAGGAACGAAGTCGATCAATGGCTTTGGCGGCGATTTTGCCATCGGCATAAGCGTTGTCGGGAACGTCAGCGGCTTCAAAGGCGGGTCCATCTTTGGGGCCGCGACCCATTTGGGATTTTGGTTTAGGGGGCTGGGGCTTTTTTTTGACTGTATTTTCAGGAAGCACGTAAGCACCGCCTCGGGGTTGAAAGTGGGGAACACTCCAAGTTTGGGCATCGTCGATATTGCCGTGTCCGACGTGATAGATTTTGCCCAGTCCGTGGGACTTCCATCCGTTGTTCTTGAAATGTTGTGGGAGCGTGACGACGTCGGGAGTGCGCAGGCGGAAGTGCGTGGGGAGGTCGTAGATTTGCAGCACTTCCGGGCGCAGACCGGTCATCACGGAGTTGCGGGACGGGGAACAAACCGCCTGCATGCAGTAAGCGCGGGTGAAAACGGTGCCTCGCGCGGCGAGGCGGTCGATATGAGGAGTCTTCGCCAAGGCATCCCCGTAACATCCGAGCAGTGGCTTGAGGTCGTCCACTGCGACAAAAAGGACATTGGGCTTCAACTTCGTGGTTTCAGCCGCGGCCATTGGCTGTGTCCAAAGAGCGAAAAAGCAGAGGGCAAAGAAGGCGAGAATGAAACAATTCATAAGGACCGATCGAGAAACGCGGAGGTTGGCAGGATCTCTCAACAAAGGTCATTGGCCCTCGAGGAATGTCAGGCACATGCTGGGAGTGCCTAGGGAGAGTGGGAATCCAGGGCGCCCGCTATCGCTGGCGAAGGCGCATCGACTTTTTAAAAGTCAGTCGGACAAAATACTAAACCCTTCTTAAATGCTGATCTTGGATGTGAAAAAGTTAAAAAACAAGTTGCGCATCTCGACAGAAAAGGTAATCTCCACGCCCCACGATTCACCCTGCTTGCAGATTGAAACGTGGTTCTCAGCCCGCTAAAACGGGCTTTCTATCGGCAGCGGCACCGGATAAATGCGCGTTCACCCAAGGGTGGCGTGTCTCTCCGTCTCGCGAACCGATGCGAAACGTGAATCTTTGACATCCCACTCATGCCCACCATCAACCAACTCGTGCGTTTTGGCCGCAAAGACAAAGCGGTTAAATCAAAGTCACCAGCGCTTGCCAACTGTCCACAACGTCGTGGCGTTTGTCTGCAAGTGATGACCCGCACGCCGAAGAAACCCAACTCAGCGTTGCGTAAAGTGGCCAAGGTCAGATTGACCAACGGGCATGAAGTCATCGCTTATATCGGCGGTGAAGGTCACAACCTCCAGGAGCACTCCATCGTCCTCGTTCGCGGCGGCAGGGTGAAAGATTTGCCAGGTGTTCGCTACCACATTGTGCGCGGCACCCTTGACTGCCTTGGCGTTGATAAACGTCGTCGTGGACGCTCCAAATACGGTGCCAAACGTCCAAAGCCAGGTCAGGTCGCTGATACCGGCAAGAAGAAGAAATAAGTAAGTCCACTCTTCGCACCCTACTTCAACTTTCAATTCACTAGGTTATGTCCCGCAGAAAAAGAGTTTTCGAAAAGCCAACGGTCAAGGATTCGCGTTATGACAGCGAGATCGTTGGTCATTTGATCAACCGCATCATGCTCGGTGGCAAGAAGTCCTTGGCTGAACGCATCGTGTATGCTGCCATCGACTCCTTGAATGAAAAGAGCGACGCTGTTGATCCTCTTGAGTTGCTTAACCGCGCCATCGAAAACGCCAAACCTCGCGTTGAAGTGAAATCCCGCCGTGTTGGTGGTGCCACCTATCAGGTTCCTCTTGAAGTGGCTCCTGCCCGTTCCGAGTCGCTTGCCATGCGCTGGTTGGTGGGTTTTGCCCGCAAACGCAAAGGCACCCCGATGCATCGCGCTCTTGCCAACGAACTTCGTGACGCCGCTGGCAACCAGGGCAACGCCATCCGCAAGCGTGATGACGTTCACAAGATGGCTCAGGCCAACCGTGCATTTGCTCACTTCCGCTTCTAATCAACTCGCGTTGGTTTCCCTTTTCTCCTTTCCGACTTCGCTTTCCTCACTCCGCTTTTTTCCATGTCCGCCAATTTGAACTCTGCCAATCGTGAATATCCTCTTGAGCGCACGCGCAATATTGGGATTTGCGCGCACATCGATGCGGGCAAGACTACGCTCACAGAGCGTATCCTGTTTTATACCGGGATGATTCACCGCATTGGTGAAGTGCATGATGGCGCCGCCACCACCGACTGGATGGAGCAGGAAAAAGAGCGCGGGATCACCATCACCTCCGCTGCGGTGACCACCAAGTGGAAGCAGATCCCTGAGAAGGACATCTACAAAGGTTTCGAAGGTCAGGACATTCGCGTCAACATCATTGACACCCCTGGTCACGTGGACTTCACCGCTGAAGTTGAACGTTCCCTTCGTGTTCTTGACGGCGCCATCTTCGTGCTTTGCGGCGTTGCCGGTGTGCAGCCCCAGTCCGAGACCGTTTACCGCCAAGCTGAGAAGTATGGTGTGCCTCGTATCGCTTTCGTTAATAAGATGGACCGCACCGGTGCCGACTTTGCTCGCGTCGTTGACGATGTCCGCAAGAAGCTTGGCGCCAATGCCTGGCCTATCTTGATCCCGATCGGCGCTGAAGATAACCTCAAAGGTCAAATCGACGTCGTGAACCAAAAAGCGGTTATCTATCACGATAACGACAAGCTTGGTTCCACCTACTCCACTCGTGACCTTGAAGGTGACGAAATCACCACCGCCAAAGAAGCTTATGACGGTCTCGTCGAAGAGCTTTGCAACGTGGACGAAGAAATCGGCATGATGTTCCTCGAGGAAATGCCAATCAGCATCCAGGACGTCAAGGCCGCCCTGCGCCGCGCGGTTATTGGTTTGAAAATCGTCCCGATGGCAGGCGGTTCCGCCTTCAAGAACAAAGGTGTCCAGTATCTCGTTGACGCCGTGGTTGATTATCTTCCTGGTCCTCTCGACATTCCTGCTGCCCAAGGTCAGAGCGCTCTTGATGACAGCATCAAAATCGAAGCTCGTCCTGATGACAATGGTAAGTTCGTGAGCCTCGCGTTCAAACTTTGGAGTGATAAGTTCGTTGGTAAGTTGGTGTTCTTCCGCGTTTACTCCGGTTGCGTCAAAAAAGGCGACGTGGTTTACAATCCACGCACCCGCAAATCCGAGCGCGTTGGCCGATTGATTCAGATTCAAGCCAACCAGCACACCGACATCGATTGCTGTTACTCCGGTGACATCGCCGCCATGGTCGGCATCAAAAACATCACCACCGGTGATACCCTTGCAGAAGACGATTACGATGTTCTTCTCGAGCCACCTTCCTTCCCTGAGCCAGTGATCAGCATGGCCGTTGAGCCAAAAGCCAAAGGCGACCAGGAGAAAATGGCAATGGCCCTTCAGCGCCTCTCCGATGAAGATCCAACCTTCGTGGTTCGCACCGATGAAGAAACCGGCCAGACCATCATCGCTGGGATGGGCGAGCTCCACCTTGAGATCCTTCGCGACCGTATGCTTCGCGAGTTCAAGTGCGACACCAACGCTGGCAAGCCACAAATCGCTTACCGCGAAACTCTTACCCTTCCTGCCGATGGCGAAGGCAAGCTGGTCAAGCAGTCCGGTGGTCGTGGTCAATACGGTCACGTGATCCTCAAGGCCATGCCGAACGAGCGTGGCAAAGGCATCACCATTGAGAACAAAGTCGTCGGCGGCACCATTCCAAAGGAATACATCAACGCTTGTAAGTCCGGTGTTGCTGAAGCGATGCACAACGGCATCATCGCCGGGTATGAAGTGGTCGACATCCACGTGGACATCATCGACGGTTCCAGCCACGACGTTGACTCCAACGAAAACGCTTTCAAGATGGCTGCGATCTTCGCAGTTAAAGACGCCCTCAAAAAGGCCAAGTGCATCATGATGGAGCCAGTGATGGCCGTCGAGGTGACCATGCCGGAAGAGTATCAAGGCGACATCATGGGTGACCTTAACCGTCGCCGTGGCAAAATCACCGCCATCGACAGCCGTAACAACGTCAACATCGTGAAGGCTGAAGTGCCTCTTGCTGAGATGTTCGGTTACAGCACCACCATCCGCACCCTTTCCAGCGGACGCGCCAACTACTCCATGCAGCCTTCCCATTTCGAACAGGTGCCGCAACAAATCGTTGATCAAATCGTCGAGCAGCGCGGCGGCAAGAAAGCCTAATTAGAAACCCTTTTACGACACTACGGGAGAACCTATCATGCAAAGCCAACGCATCAGAATCCGCCTCCGGGCTTATGACTATCGCGTGCTCGACAAGAGCACTGCCGAGATCGTGGAAACCGCCAAGCGCACCGGCGCGAAAGTGGCTGGCCCGATCCCCTTGCCCACGAGAATCGAGAAATTCACCGTGAACCGTTCCCCGCACGTGGACAAGAAGTCCATGGACCAGTTCGAAATCCGCACCCACAAACGTCTTCTTGACATCGTGGACCCTACTGCCCGCACCGTCGATGAGCTGAAAAAGCTCAACCTCCCTTCCGGCGTGGACATCACCATCCGCATCTAGTTTTAACCCCGCACCTTTAGGAACAACCGCCATGAGCATTGGATTGATAGGCAAAAAATTGGGCATGACCCAGGTTTACACCGAAGACGGGAACGCAATCGCGGTGACCGTGATTGAGGTGGCGAAGAACCAGGTGATTCAGGTTAAAACGGTCGAGAACGACGGTTACAGCGCTGTGCAGCTTGGATTCAACGACAAGAAAGAGTCCCGCGTTACCAAGCCGATGCTTGGTCACTTCAAGAAGAACAGCGCCAGCGCCAAGTATGTGCTGCGTGAGTTCCGCACTGCTGAAGGCGAAGAAATCCCGGCCACCGGCACTGAGCTTGGTGCGGAGAAATTCGAAGTTGGCGCTTATGTCGACGTCATCGGCACCACCAAAGGTCGCGGTTTCACCGGCGCCATGAAACGCTGGAACTTCAGCGGTCAGCCTGCCTCCCACGGTCACATGATGCACCGCCGGACCGGTTCCATCGGTTGCCGTCTGACCCCAGGTCGCGTTTGGAAAAACCAGAAAATGCCAGGGCATTACGGTTCCGAGCGTGCCACCACGCAGAATTTGAAAGTCATCCAAAGCCGTCCTGAAGACGGTGTGATTCTCGTCAGTGG
The DNA here is from genome assembly GCF_005780165.1 of Phragmitibacter flavus. NCBI lineage: Bacteria > Pseudomonadati > Verrucomicrobiota > Verrucomicrobiia > Verrucomicrobiales > Verrucomicrobiaceae > Phragmitibacter > Phragmitibacter flavus. The sequence continues at coordinate 14,390 of NZ_VAUV01000015.1, forward strand.
AGCGGTCGCTGGATTCAACGGCGCCTACGTCATTGTTCGTCACTCAGTCAAGCAGAAGAAGGCCAAGGCCGCCAAGTAAAGAAGGAAGGAAACAGACATCATGGCCACCACATTCACATTAGAAGCCGCCAAAACCGCCAATCTTCGTCTCGTCGAAGAAGAAGGTAAAGGTTTGCAAGCGCTTCACGACACCATCACTGCCTACCGTGCGAACCGTCGCCAGGGCAATGCCAATACCAAATCCCGCGCCGAAGTTGCTGGATCGAATAAGAAGCTTTGGAAGCAAAAAGGCACCGGCCGCGCTCGTATGGGCTCCGCCCGTTCCCCCATCTGGAGTGGCGGTGGCGTTGTCTGGGGTCCCAAGACCCGCGACTGGTCCATCAAAACTCCAAAGAAGGTCAAGGCCCTTGCTTTCCGCACCGCTCTTACGGATCGCATCGCCAGCGCCGACGTCATCAACGTTGACAGCTTTGCCATCACCGACGGCAAAACCAAAAGCTTCATCAGCGCCGTCGCCGCCCTTAGCGATGCCAAAAAGGTTTTGATCGTCTCCGAGAAATTCGACGAAGTCACCTTCCGCAGCGCACGCAACGTTCAAAGCGTTCTGTTGATGTCCGCCGCTGAGTTGAATGCCGAGCACCTCCTTAACTGCGACAAGATCATCCTCGTGAGCGATGCCCTTGAAACCCTTGCCCGTAGAACCGCCTGAAATGAAAGATCTTTACCAAGTCATCAAGACCATCCGTCTCAGTGAGCGTGCGACCATCCTTGGCGAGCGCAACAACGAATACGTCTTTGTCGTCGACCCTCGGGCCAACAAAATCGAGATCAAACAAGCGGTTGAAAAGCTCTTTGGCAAAACCGTTCTCGATGTCCGCACCATGAATTACGCAGGCAAGAAGAAGCGCGAACGTCGCGCTGATTTCGGCCGCACCAATCATTGGAAGAAGGCCATCGTCAAACTCAAAGCTGGCGAGAGCATCGACCTCGTCTAAGCCCGCCCCGCCCGTTCACCGTCTCTCTTTTCCGTTTAACCTTTTCAAAATCTTCGCGTCATGGCTCTCAAAACTTTCAAGCCCAACACGCCCTCGAATCGTTACAAGCAGCTTCCTAGCTTTGACGAGATCACCAAGGACACCCCAGAGCGCAGCCTTACGGTCGCACTCCGCAAGTCCGGTGGTCGTAACAACACGGGCCGCATCACCTGCCGTCACATCGGTGGTGGTCACAAACGTCGCTATCGTTTGATCGACTTCAAACGCGATCGCCGCGATGAAGCAGCCAACGTGGTCGGCATCGAATACGATCCAAACCGTTCCGCCCGCATTGCTTTGATCCAGTTCAAAGACGGCGTGAAGAACTACATCATCGCTCCAGTCGGACTCAAAGTCGGCTCGAAAGTGATGGCCGGTGAAAAAGCCACCCATGAAGTCGGCAACGCCCTTCCTCTTGGCAAAATCCCTCTCGGCACGCAGATCCACAACATCGAGTTGATCCCAGGAAAAGGCGGCGTTCTCGCCCGTGCCGCCGGTCAGGCAGCGATCCTTTCCAACCGCGAAGAGAAATACGCCCTGGTGCGTCTTCCTTCCGGTGAGATCCGCAAGATTCTTGCCACCTGCTACGCAACCATCGGTCAAGTCGGCAACGTCGAGCACATGAATGTCGTCAGCGGCAAAGCCGGACGCACCCGCTGGCTTGGTGTCCGCCCAACCGTCCGCGGTATGTGTATGAACCCGATCGATCACCCGAACGGTGGTGGTGAAGGTCGTTCCAAATCCGGTGGTGGTCGTCAGCACCTTCTCAGCCCATGGGGCCACGCCAAAGGTCAGAAGACCCGCGACAAGAAGAAGGCTTCCAACAAGCTCATCGTGCAGGGCCGCAAGAAGAAGTAATTTTTTGAAACTGCCTGAATCGTAACGCCACTCGTTAAACTCATTTCCCACCATGTCCCGCTCACTTAAAAAAGGCCCCTTTGTTAATCAGAAGCTGCTCTACAAAATTGACCAGCTCAATGAAACCAAGGCGAAGCGCCCGATCAAAACCTGGGCTCGTGCCTCCATGATCACCCCTGATTTTGTCGGTCACACCTTCCTCGTTCACAACGGGAAAGACTTCCTCAGTGTTTACGTGACGGAAAACATGGTTGGCCACCGCCTCGGTGAATTTTCACCGACCCGCGTTTTCAAAACTCACGGCAACCACACCGCCAAAGTCTCCAAGTAAGTAACTAAGTCGTCTTCTTTCTCTACTATCTTTAACATCGTCATGATCCGTTCCATCCATCGTCTTACCCAGCTTGCCGCGCCTCTCGCGCTGGTCTGCCTGGTGCATGCGACGGTGCTTGGACAGAGCAATCCGGCGATCGAGTTGATGGAAGCGAAGACCGCCTTGGAATACTCCAATGCCCGCATCGCGGAATTGGAAGAGTCCGTGGCGAAATACAAATCCCAAGCCACCGCTTACAGCGACAGCCTGGCTGCCGCCAACAATGAGTTGGAGCAGACCCGCGAAGCGCATGACAAACTTCGCGTGCAGATGGAAGGATTGGGCGTCGCCGCCATCGATCCCTCCGGAGTGGAATTGCAGCAGACCTTGCTCACCGCATTGAGCGACCTGCGCATCCTCGAACAACAGAAGCGCAATCTCGCCGATGCCCTTCTTGGTTTGTCCGAATCCGCCCTCACTCATGCCAATGCGCAAGGTGATCCAGCGGCCCGCCAGTCACTCGAACAACGTCTCGCCGATGCAGAGAAAGCTCTCGTCAGTCTGCGCGGCAGCGCCGAGGAAAACTCCTCGGGCAATCTTCAAAACGCCAGCATCGTCAGCTTGAAAGACGAGCTCGGCATCGCCGTCCTCAACGTCGGCAGCAAACATGGGGTTCATCCAGGGATGCCCTTCGCCATTTATCGTCAGGACAAGCCTGTCGCACGTGCTCTTGTTGTGGATGTCCGCAGCGGGGTGAGTGGAGCCATTGTCCAGGAACTCGTCAACCCTAACGACCGCGTCAAAGTTGGCGATGTCGGCAAGGTGGAGGCGGAATTTAAAGGTTAATCAAAAGAAACGTCATGGAAGTTAGATCCATCTATAAATACGCACGCATGTCGGACCAAAAAGTCCGCGAAGTCACCCGTGCTGTCACCGGCATGCCAGTCTCGCAAGCTATCAACGTCCTGGCCTTCACTCCGAAGAAAGCCGCGAAGTTGGTTGGCAAGACCCTTCAGGCAGCCATCGCCAACGCCGAGAACAATCACGAACTCGACGCCGACGAACTCTTCATCAAAAGCGCCACCTCCTCCAAAGGCGGAATGCAAAAGCGCATCATGCCACGTGCCCGCGGTTCAGCCGGAGCCATCAAAAAGCGCATGAGCCACATCACCGTCGTGCTTGCCCAGCGCGAAGCCGACGAAACGAAAAAGGCGCCAGTCGCCAAAAAGGAGAAGGCCAAGAAAGCCGCCGCTCCTGCACCAGCTCCCGAACCAGCACCAGCTTCCGCCACTCAGGAATAACCCCGGCACTGCTAATCTACGACTCACAACATCATGGGCCAGAAAGTCAATCCAATCGGTTTCCGTCTCGCAGTCAGTAAAGACTGGCGTTCCAAATGGTATGCACCGGACAAAGAGTTCGCTGATTTCCTTCACAGCGACCTTGCCATCCGCGAGTATCTCAAAAAGAAACTCTCCAGCGCATCCGTCGCCAAGATCGTCATCGAGCGTGCGTGGAACCTTGTTCGCGTCACCCTTCACACCGCCCGTCCGGGTTTGGTGATCGGCCGTAAAGGTCAGGAAATCGAAGTCATGAGCGGCGAGATCTCCAAGATGTGCAACAACAAGCAGGTCAAGATCGACATCATCGAGATCAAACAACCTGAGCTTGATGCCCAGTTGGTCGCCGAGGCCGTCGCCACCCAGCTTGAGCGCCGTATTTCTTTCCGCCGAGCCATGAAACGCTCTGTGCAGACCGCCATGGACCTCGGAGCCGACGGCATCCGTATCCGCTGCGCCGGTCGTCTTGGTGGTGCTGACATCGCCCGTGCCGAATGGTATCGCCAGGGCAAAGTGCCTCTTCAAACCCTTCGTATCCCCATCGACTACGGCTTTGCCGAAGCGAACACTGTTTATGGCATCATCGGCATCAAATGCTGGTTGAACAAAAAAGCTGACCTTGACGCAACCGCCGTCAACCCCAACCAAGATCGCCGCAACCAGCGTCGTGATCGCGGACCACGCCCAGGCGGTGGTGGTGGTGACTATCGTGGTCCAGGCCCAGGACAACAGCGCCCACCTCAATACTCGCCTGCTCAAGCGCCGGCACCCGCTCCCGAAGCTGCTCCTGCCGAGTAACTTCCAATCAACCCAACCTCGAACGACTTTTTTAGGAGAATCTAGACATGGCAATGTTACCAAGCAGAGTTAAGCATCGCAAGACCCACCGCGGAAGCCGCGCTGGCAACGCGACCACCGGCAACAAAATCAGCTACGGCGAGTTCGGTTTGCAGACTCTCGATCGCGGTTGGATCAAAAATACGCAGATCGAAGCCTGCCGTATTGCCATCACCCGTCACCTCAAGCGTAAGGGCAACGTTTACATCCGTATCTTCCCTCACAAGCCAGTTACCGCACGTCCTCCTGAAACCAGGATGGGTAAAGGTAAAGGGGCTCCAGAATTCTGGGTGGCCGTGGTTTATCCAGGCACTATGCTTTTTGAAGTGGCCGGCGTGAGCGAAGCACTCGCACGTGACGCCTGCCGTCTGGCCGCCAACAAACTGGGTCTTCGCACCCGTTTTGTCACCCGTCAGAGTCTGACCAAATAACACCCGAACAACGATCCCGATCACCCACGCCGCACGCAAGGAGCCGACATGAAAATTGAGCAATTAAGAGAGCAGACCAACGAAGAGTTGATCCGCCGCACCAACGAGTTGAAGCATGACATGCTCAACATGCGTATCCAGCAGGCCAGCGGCCAGTTGGAGAACCCATCCCGCATCAAAATCTTGCGCCGTGAAGTTGCCCGGGTCGAAACGATCCTCAGCGAGCGCCGTTTGAACCTCACCGTCGGCAAAAAAGCTTCCGCGAAGTCTGCTCCTGCAGCCGCCGCCCCAGCCAAGAAGGCCGCCAAAAAAGCTCCAGCTAAAAAAGCGGCGAAGAAAGCCGCCAAGAAGGCCACGAGCACTGCCGCTGCTGAGTAGTCGTAGTAACCCACCAATTTAAGGATCTGACCCTATGAGCGAGAACGCCACCATCGAAAACGAAACCCAAGCCGCTGCTCCTGCCGCAGTGGAGAAAGCCGCCGTCCGCAAGACGCGTGTTGGCTCCGTGGTTTCCGACAAAATGACCAAAACCATCGTGGTTGAAGTTGAACGCCGGGTGCCACACCCCCAGTTCAAAAAGATCGTCCGCCGCACCTCGAAGTTCTACGCTCACGACGAAGAAGGCAAAGCCAAGCTGGGTGACAAAGTTCGCATCGAAGAGATCCGCCCCATGAGCAAGCTCAAGCGCTGGAAACTCGTCGAAGTGCTCGCCCACTAAGACAGGACCAGGCTCAGATTTACATTCACTTTCAAGTTACCAAACCAACCGTTTCAAAGAGGAGGACACGCATATGTTGCAGATGGAATCAGAAATCCCGATTGCCGACAACACCGGAGCCCGTATGGCCGAGATGATTGGCGTCATTGGCAAGAAAAACAAACGCACCGCTGGTGTGGGTGACATCATCACCGCCCACGTTCGTGAGTCCACCCCGACCGCCGCCGTCAAAAAAGGTGAAGTCGTTCGCGCCGTTGTGGTGCGCACCGCCGCCCCGATTCGCCGCGCTGATGGTTCAATCCTCCGTTTCGATAAGAACGCCATCGTGATTATCGACAAAGACAACAACCCACGTGGCAGCCGTATTTTCGGACCTGTGGCTCGCGAACTGCGCGACCGCAACTTCATGAAAATCGTCTCCCTCGCTCCAGAGGTGCTCTGAGCCGCAGGCTCAGAAGTTGAGAGTTCATCGTTGAGAGCTGAGGGCATGAAATAGAATCAAATACCTTTTCACTCCAGTTCCAACTCCTCCCCAATCTCTTTTTTAATCAGACTCTCAACTCTCAACTTTTTACTCTCAACTTAATTCCATGAGCCACATCAAGACCCACGTTCGCAAAGGCGATCTCGTCGAAGTCATCACCGGAACCCACAAAGGCGCTCGCGGCGCGGTGCTCCAGGTGATCAAGAAAAACCCGCCCAACGGCCTGCGTGTGCTCGTGGAAGGTGTCAACCTGATCAAGAAGTCGGTTCGCCCTACCCAAGAGCGTCCACAAGGCGGTTTCCAAGAAAAAGAAGCCCCTCTTCACATTTCTAATGTGAAATTAGTTGAAAAGAAAACGAAAGAAGGCTAATTGAACGCCCCCCTGATTCGCGACCCAATGACGGGTTGCGGGGTGAGCCACCAAAGAGGGTCCCAGCAAAATGCAACCAGAACTACAGCAGCTTTACAAAGAGAAACTGATCGCCAGCCTGCAACAGCAGCTTGGTCTCAAGAACATTCATCAAGTTCCAAAACTTGAGAAAATCGTCATCAACTGTTCCGTCGGTAAAGAAGCTGATCGCAAGCAGGCCGTAGAAGACGCCGTTAAAGATGTCAGTCTCATCACCGGCCAGAAGCCGATCATCACCATCAGCAAGAAGGCGATCGCCAACTTCAAGCTGCGCGCTGGTGAGCCTATCGGTGTCAAAGTGACCCTTCGTGGCCGCCGCATGTATGACTTCATGATGCGCCTGGTTAAAACCGCCATCCCACGTATTCGTGACTTCCGTGGCATCACCCCTCGTGCTTTTGACGGTCGTGGCAACTACACCCTCGGCATCACCGAGCAGTCCATCTTCCCTGAGATCGAGCTCGACAAAATCAAACGTTCCCTTGGTTTCGACGTCACCTTCGTGACCAGCGCCACCAACGACGATCACGCTCGTGAACTGCTTCGCTCCATGGGCATGCCATTCCGCAGCACCAAGTCCGGTCAGCAAGACAAGCTTGCGACTGCTGAGACCAACTAAGAACCTTCCGCAATTTTTCGTCCTGTAACTGAATCCGTCCCATGAGTGTAGTCACCGATCCCATTTCCGACTTCCTGACACGCATCAAAAATGCGTCCCGTGCTGCCAAGGAGGAGTTGTCTGCTCCTTTCAGCGCGATCAAGGCTGAAGTCGCCCGCATCCTTCAGGAAGAAGGCTACATCTGGAACTACGAGGTTGAAGCCAACGACGGCAAACCTCAGATCAAGGTGCGCCTCAAGTATCAAGGCAAACGCGCTGTCATCACCGATGTCAAACGCGTCAGCAAGCCAGGTTTGCGCAAATACGTTGGTGTGGATGAAATCCCACGCGTGCTTGGCGGTCTCGGCATCTCCATCGTTTCCACGCCGAAGGGCGTGATGACCGGCGCCAAAGCGCGCAAAGCAAACGTCGGCGGCGAGCTTCTCGCTTACGTCTGGTAACACCTGAGGAATCACACCATGTCACGAGTAGGTAAACAACCCATCGCAGTGCCCGCTAAAGTCAGCGTCAAAGTTGACGAGGCACGCAAAGTCTCCGTTGAGGGCCCCAAAGGCAAGCTCAGCTACGTGATGCCGGAAGGCATCTCGCTTAAGCAGGAAGACTCCACCCTGAACATCGAGCGTTCTTCTGAAGATCGCAAAGTGCGCGCCCTTCATGGCACCGCCGCCCGTTTGATCAGCAACATGGTCACTGGCGTCAGCACCGGCTTCACCAGGAACCTTGAAATCCAGGGCGTTGGTTTCCGTGCCGCTGTCAAAGGCGACAAGCTTGACCTCAGCCTCGGTTATTCCCATCCTTTGCTTCACCCGATTCCTGCGGAGTTGAAGGTGACCGTTACTGACAACACCAAGATCAGTGTTGAAGGTGTCGACAAACAGTTGGTTGGCCAGTTTGCCGCTGACGTTCGTTCCTATTATCCACCAGAGCCTTACAAGGGCAAAGGTGTGCGCTATGCTGGTGAGCAAGTTCGCCGCAAAGAAGGCAAAAGCGTGAAGTAACCCCAGTAATCTGCCTTTCAGGAGTAATATCATGGCCACCATTGACCGTAAAACGACACGCCGTCGCGTGCATCATCGCATCCGCAAGACCCTTCGTGGCTCCGCCGCCCGTCCCCGTCTTGCCGTTCATTTCTCCAACACGAAAGTGTATGCCCAGATCATCAATGATGACGAGAGCCGCACCATCGTTGCTGCATCGACCGCCGAGAAATCCCTCGCTGGCGTTCACGCCAACATCGCCAACGCCGTCAAGGTGGGTGAAGCGATTGCCGAGCGCGCCCTTGCCGCCAACATCACCAACGTCGTGTTTGATCGCGGCGGTTTCTTCTACACCGGCAAAGTCAAAGCACTTGCCGACGCCGCCCGCGCCAAGGGTCTTCAGTTTTAATATCAATCATTACCGTCATGGCTTACAACAACAGGAGACAAGACAACGCCAATCCGGCAGAAGATAATGGCATGACCGAAAAGGTCGTGTTCATCAACCGCTGCGCCAAGGTCGTCAAAGGTGGACGTCGTTTCAGCTTCAGCGCGCTCGTCGTCGCTGGTGACCAAAAAGGCAAAGTGGGCTTCGGATTTGGCAAGGCCAACGAAGTTTCCGACGCCATCAAGAAAGCCAGCGAATCTTCCCGCAAGGATCTGGTTACCGTCAACCTCCTGAACGCCACCATTCCTCACGAAGTGACCGGCGAACATGGTGGTGGACGCGTCCTCCTCAAGCCCGCCAGCCCGGGCACCGGCATCATCGCTGGTGGTGGAGTTCGTGCCGTTTGTGAAGCAGCAGGCGTCAAAGACGTTCTCGCCAAATCCCTCGGCTCCAGCAACCACGCCAACGTCGTCAAGGCCACCCTTGCCGCCCTCACCTCCCTTCGCCTCCCTGATGAGATCTTCACCATGCGCGGCAAGAAACTGGCTGAGAAAAAGGCCCTCTAATCCAAGTTAAAATCAACCTTCTGCTCCCGTTCCGAACTCATGAGCCTTCGTCTTCATAATCTCAAAACCGCCAAGGGCTCCAAGCATCGTCGCAAACGCGTCGGTTGCGGCGAAAGCTCCGGCCATGGTAAAACCTCCGGTCGTGGTCACAAAGGCCAGAAAGCCCGTTCCGGCAGCGCCATCCGTCCAGGCTTTGAAGGTGGCCAGATGCCCTTGCATCGTCGTCTTCCCAAAAAGGGTTTCAACAACACCCAGTTCCAAGACACCATCGCTACGGTCAATGTGCGTGACCTCATCCGTTTTGAAGACGGTGCCACGGTCAACGAGCAGACTTTGCGCGAGTGCGGTCTGGTTCGTGGCGAAATCGACGCCATCAAACTTCTTGGCAATGGCGACCTCACGCTCAAACTCAACATTGAAGTTGATAAGATCAGCGCGAGCGCCAAGGAAAAAGTCGAGAAAGCCGGCGGAACGGTGACGCTAAAAGCGTGATAGTCCTCCGTTGTTGCTTTTAATGTTCTTTCCAAGCGGCTCAGACTTGTCCTGAGTCGCTTGCTGTTTATATACCGCTTCCCATCATGATTTCCGCCTTCGTCAACATCTTCAAAATCCCTGAACTGCGTCAGCGTATCTTTTTCACCCTGGCCATGGTGGTCATCGTGCGGATTGGCTACGCCATTACCCTTCCGGGTGTGAACCCCGATGTGCTTCAAGCATGGATCGATTCCCGGGCGGATGGTTCTGAAGATCCTTTTGAAGCAGCAACCGCTCTTCTCAACATCTTCACCGGTGGTGGTTTGCAGAACTGTGCGATCTTCGCCTTGGGCATCATGCCTTACATCAGCGCCAGCATCATGATGCAGCTGTTGACGGCGGTGGTTCCAAGCATCAGCAAACTTTCGCGTGAAGACGGTGGACGTCAGAAGATCAACCAATGGACCCGTTTTGTGACGGTGGCCTTGTGTCTTCTGCAAGGTTACCTGCTGGCACGTTCTCTGGAGAATCCAGGACAGAACATCTTCCTTCCTGGTCTTGAGGAGATCATCAAAACCCACGGCCCGCTGGTGCCCGGTTTTGGTTTGGGATTCATGATCAGTGCGGTGCTGACGATGACCGCAGGCAGCATGTTCATCATGTGGCTGGGTGAGCAAATCACCGAACGCGGGATTGGTAACGGGATTTCGTTGATGATCTGTATCAACATCGTGGCTGAACTGCCCGGTGCTTTGGTGCAGGTGTGGAAAGTCTATATCGGCAAACCCGGTGCCGGTGCAATGGAAGCGCTGACCCTTCTCGGGTTGTTGCTTCTCATGATTGCCGTCATCGCTGCGATCATCTCCCTGACCCAGGCACAACGCCGCATCGCCATTCAATACGCCAAGCGCATTGTGGGTCGCAAAATGTATGGTGGCCAGACCCAATACATGCCGTTGAAGGTGAACTATGCCGGCGTCATGCCGATCATTTTCGCCCAAGCGATCCTGATGTTCCCTGCGCAGATTATCGGTTTCATGTTCCCACAGCATCAACAAGTGCAGCAGTGGGCGCAGTGGCTGACCTCAGGTCCTCCTTATGTGATCATTTCGGCCGCATTGATCTTCTTCTTTAGTTATTTTTGGGTGGCCACCATGTTCCAACCCAACCAAATCGCTGAAGACTTGAAAAAGAGCGGTGGTTACATTCCTGGCAAGCAGCCTGGTAAAGCCACGGCGCAATTCCTCGACTTCACCATGAGCCGCCTCACTTTTGCTGGCGCGAGCTTCCTGACTTTGATTTATGTCTTCCCGATTCTGTTGCAGAAACAACTGAACCTCAACTTCACCGTTTCTCAGTTCTTCGGCGGCACCAGCATTCTCATCTTGGTGGGCGTGGTGCTCGACATGATGCGCCAGGTGGAAACCCATTTGTTGCAACGTCACTACGACGGTTTCCTCCGCAAGGGCAAGATTCGTGGTCGTTTTGATCGTCCGCAATCGGGTTCACATGCTGCGAATCCCAAATTGGTGGTGACCTTGTGGACGGTGATTGCCATCATTGCCCTGATCGGTGTCTCCTTTGCCATCTTCCACGGCCAATAAGTTAAGCAAGACCAAGACATTAGATTGAAATGGCTTTTGCTTTTGACCGGATACCAACCCGCCACGGCCCTGCTCTTGATGGGTTGCGCCGTGCGGCAGGTCTTGCAAGAGACATTCTGCTGAAAGCCGCTGCCATGGTGCAGCCGGGGATTACCACCGGAGAGGTGGACCGGTTTGTCGCGGCTGAGATCAAGGCGAATGGGGCTACGAGTGCTTTCCTGAACTATCGCAGTGGCAAGTCTCGTCCGTTTCCCGGACATATCTGCATCGGCATCAATGAAGAGGTCGTGCATGGCATCGGCAGCAAGCGGGTCATCCAGGCGGGAGATATCGTCAAACTCGATGTGGGCATCTACAAGGATGGCTGGGTGGGGGACAATGCGCTTACCGTTCCAGTTGCGCCGATTGATCCTGATGTGCAACGGTTGCTTGCTGCGACAGAAGATGCATTGGAGATCGCAGTCGACTGGGCACGCGACGGCATGATGCTCGGTGACCTTTGTCATTCTGTGGAAAACTACGTGCGTCGTTTTGATCTGACCGTCGTGCGTGAGTTTGTCGGACATGGGGTGGGGCGCAAACTCCACGAGGAGCCGCAGGTCCCGAATTACGGAGTTAAAGGTGCAAAACCCCGGTTGCGCGAGGGGATGACTTTGGCGATTGAGCCGATGATCAATCTTGGCACCGAAGCGACGGAGATTCTCAGCGATGGTTGGACCGTGGTAACCATGGATCGCAAAGCAAGTGCGCACTATGAACACATGGTCCTGATCACCAAAGGCGAGCCGGAAGTGCTGACCGCACGTCCGCGCATGAATGCGCCATTGACCCAGCCGCTGGATCGCAGCGTGGCCTGACGGTTCTTGTTAGGGCCTTTTTGCAGGGCTCTCGTCCGACCAGGTCTTGGAGGTCAAAATGAACGGCAACTTCTGGAAAAATTTGTCGACAATTGTTGGGGGTTTATGTCTTGCCAATGGTTCATGATCAATGGTTTAGTAGGGAATGATTATCGGCGTTCCAAAAGAGATGAAGGCGCAGGAGAACCGGGTCGGACTGCTTCCGAGCGCAGCCTGGCAGTTGATCAATCGGGGACATGAGGTGGTGGTGGAGGCGGGAGCCGGAGAGGGTTCGGGCTTTCCGGATTCCGAATACGCGGATGCCGGGGCACAAATTGTGGTGACCCATCAGGAGGTGTTTGGGCGGGCGGACATGATTGTGAAGGTGAAGGAGCCGCTGCCGAAGGAGATTCCCTTGTTAAAGCCAGGACAAATTTTGTTCACCTATTTGCATCTGGCGGCCAGCGAAGAATTGACGCGGTCGTTGATGGCGTCAGGTGCAACCTGTCTGGCTTACGAAACGGTGGAGGTGAACCGGAGGCTTCCGTTGCTGGAGCCGATGAGTGAAATTGCGGGACGAATGAGCGTGTTGATGGGCGGGGCGCTGCTGCAAAAGCACATGGGGGGATGCGGAGTATTGCTGGGTGGAGTGCCGGGGGTGTTGCCGGGCAAGGTGGTGGTGATTGGTGGGGGAACGGCCGGGGTGAATGCAGCGCGGATGGCGACCGGGTTGGGCGCGGATGTGACGATTTTGGATGTCGATGTGGAACGGATGAGGTTTCTTGACATCACCTTGCATACGGCCCACACCTTGTATTCAAACCGGCAGCACATTTTGGAGATGCTGCCGGAGGTGGATTTGCTGATTGGCGCGGTGCTGTTGCCGGGTGCGAAGGCACCGAAGTTGATTGATCGCGAGATGATGCAGGTGATGAAGCCCGGGAGTGTGTTTGTGGACATCGCGATTGATCAAGGAGGATGTGCGGAGACTTCACGGCCAACGACGCATCAGGAGCCTACATATGTTGAGGAGGAGGTGATTCATTATTGCGTGGCGAACATGCCCGCAGCGTTTTCGAGGACGGCGACCCAGGCGCTGACGAATGTAACTCAGCGCTATGTGGAGTTGATTGCGGATCACGGGGTGCCTGGGGCGTTTGAAAGTGATCCGAACCTGCGCGGGGGTTTAAATTTGTTTGATGGAAAAGTGTGTCACGCGGCGGTGGCGGAGGCGCATGGGTTGCCGTTGATGGAGCTGGATGGTTGAATCGAATCCGAGCTTGATGGGGGCACGGGACTGGCGCATAGCTAGCGTTCCGAGGAGGAGATGATTTTTGATGTCAGCGCCAGCCCCCACCACACATGATGCGCGTGAAGCGCTGCGCAAGCATTTTGGCTTTCGCGAGTTTTTGGATGGTCAGGAGGCGGTGATGGGGGCGGTTTTGGGGGGACAGGATGTGATGGTGATCATGCCGACGGGTGGCGGGAAGTCGTTGTGTTATCAGCTTCCGGCGATGGTGATGGATGGGGTGACGCTGGTGGTGAGTCCGTTGATTGCGTTGATGAAAGATCAGGTGGATGCGCTGGTGAACAAGGGGATTGCGGCGACGTTGATCAACAGCAGTTTGTCGCTGTCGGAGCAGAAGGATCGGGTGCGGGGGATGCGCGAGGGCGAGTATAAGCTGGTGTATGTGGCACCGGAGAGGTTTGGGAGCGGGATGTTTTTGGATGCCTTGCGGTCGGTGGAGATTGCGTTGTTTGCGGTGGATGAGGCGCACTGTCTTTCGCAGTGGGGGCATGATTTCCGACCGGACTACATGCGGTTGGGGGAGGTGTTGGAGAAGATTGGTCGGCCACAGGTTTTGGCTTTGACGGCAACAGCGACGCCGGAGGTGCGGGGGGATATTTTGAAGACGCTGCGGCTGCGTGATCCGTTCACGAGTGTGCGCGGGTTTTCGCGACCGAATCTAAGCTTAAATATTACTCATACCGAAAAGGCCAAGGTGAAGTATGAGAAGCTGAAGGCGATCATTGCGCACTGGAAGACGGGGATTGTTTACTGTTCGACGAGGAAGAAGGTCGAGGAGGTGTCGGAGCTACTGGACGAGTGGCGGATTCGTGCGGTGGCGTATCATGGGGGGATGGATGATCGGGAACGGGAGAGGGCGCAGAACCGGTTTTTGCAGCGCGATGTGGGGGTGGCGGTGGCGACCAATGCGTTTGGGATGGGCATTGACCGCTCGGATGTGCGGTTTGTGGTGCATTACGATATTCCCGGGAGCATTGAGGCCTATTATCAGGAGGCGGGTCGCGCGGGAAGGGATGGGGAACCGTCGCATTGTGAGTTGTTTTTTAATTACGCGGATACCAAGACGCAGGATTTTTTCATTGAGGGGAGCAACCCCACCTTTGAGATGATTCGCGATGTGTATCAGACGTTGTTGAACGGGGCGGATGCGGCGAATGAGGTGCAGGCGAGCATTGATGATTTGGCGGCGCGCGCAGGGGTGAAGAACGGGATGGCGGTGGGGAGTGCGTTGAGCATGCTGGGTCGCGGGGGGTGGATTGAGCGCTTTGATATTCCGGGGAAACGGATTCGGGGAACGCGTTTGTTGAGACCGGACAAGCTGGCGCGGGATCTGGATTTGGATCGGAAGGCGATTGCAGAGAAGGATCGGCGGGACCGGTCGAAGCTGAAGGCGATGGTGGAAATGTGTTATGCGGAGAAGTGTCGGCAGCAGAACATTCTTGAGTATTTTGGCGAGCCCGGGGCGCATCATTGCGGGAGCTGTGATGTGTGTCGTAGGGGCGGGAAGACGGCAAGTGCGCGGATGGGAACGAGTGCGGAGGTGGAGATGTTGAGGAAGGCGCTGAGCGGGGTCGCGCGGATGTGTCAGAAGGCGGATGATGGAACTTGGGTGCCGCGATTTGGCAAGGGTCGGATCATCGCGATGTTGTCAGGCAGCCGGTCAAAAGATGTGGTGGACGCGGGCTTGGATCAGCTGACGACGTATGGGCTGCTGAAGCACCTGGGGAGTGCGGCTTTGCAGGAGTTGTTCAAGGGGATGGAACAGTTGCGGCTGGTGGAGACAGTGACGGAGGGGGATTATCCATTGATGCGGATCACGGACGCGGGGGTTGAGGTGATGCGGAAGGGGGGGAGTGTGCGGATGTTGTGGCCGGATTTGCACAAACCGGTGGAGATGCTGAAGGCGGGTGCGGGTGAAGAAGGGGAAGCTTTGACCGCGAAGGAGCTGGGATTTGATGAGGTGCTGTTCGAGAAGTTGAAGAAGAAGCGACTGGAGATTTCGCAGCGCGAGAGTGTGCCGGCGTATGTGATTTTTCCGAACAAGACGCTGGAGTTTTTTACGCGCTTGAAGCCGGAGACGCTGGAGGAGGGAATGAAGATCCGCGGGGTGGGTGAGGCGAAGGCGGGGAAGTATCTGGCGGAGTTTTTGGAGGTGATTAAGGGGAATGGGTGAGGTTAGTTTTTTTTAGCCACGAAGGATCACAAAGAACACAGGAATAGACTTGGGTTTTTCGGTTCGGGCTAGGAGGGGATGGGGAGGAGGTTAAGACCGAAGGGGGTGAAGCGTCGGAAATCGGTGATGTTGCGCGTGGCGAGGGGGAGGTTGAGGGAAATGGCGGTGGCGGCGATCATGCAATCGGCGTGGGAACCGCGACGACGACCGCTGCGGTGGAAAAGACGGGAGGCTTCTTCGGCTTGTTGCCAAGTGAAGTCTTCGATGCGGCGTTCGAGGATGGCAAAGACGGCGTCTTTTTGGGCTTTGCTGTGGGGGCCGTTGCAAAACTCGGACCAGGCAATGGAGGAGGTGCCAAGCTGTTTGTTTTCGCTAAGCCACTGACGGATGAGCGCGATATGGGGAGAACCAGTGGTGACCAAGTCGATCAGCAGGTTGGTATCGAGATGGATGAGCATGGCAGGCACGATCAGGGTCAGGCTTCCCACCAGTAGCGTTTGGCTCGGCGCTCGGCCTGGACTACTTCGCGGAATTCAGCGGCTTCGTTGAGAGTGAGGCCGCCGCCGTTTTGGAGCCAGTCGAGAGCTTCGAGGGGGGCGGGTTGGAGAGACTCGCGGTCGGCGGCTTCCTTCGCTTTGCGAACGGAGCGGCGGATGACTTCGGCTTTGGAGGTGCCCCAGCGCTTGGCGAGATCGGTGAGGGCGTCGAGGGTTCCGCGATCAAGAGCCATGCTGGTTCGGGTGAGATCGCTGTGGTAACTCATGTGGTAATTGTGGACCACATGAGGGCAGCGGTCAAGTTTTGGTTGAAATGGCGGATGAGAACGGACAGGATGTCCGTCGAACATACCGGCTGAAAGCCCGTGTTACTCGTGACGCTCGCGGCGGTCGAGGTGCTTTTTGTGGCGGATGTGGTAGTCGCGTTTGGTGATGCGCTCGATGGTCATCTGGCGCTTTTTGCGTTGGCGGCGCAGGGCTTCGATTTCTTCGTCGAGTTTGAGGAAACTTTCGTGGCGGGCGGGGTCGAGTTGCTTTTGTTCGACGGCGTCACGGATGGCGCAACCGGCGTCTTTGCCGTGTTTGCAGTTGTCGAAGCGACAGTTGAGGGTGAGGGCGGAGATGTCGGCGAAGCGTTCGCGCAGGGTGCGTTCGTCGGTCCACATCTGCACTTCGCGAATGCCGGGGTTGTCGACGATGATACCGCCTTTGTCGAGGATGAGGAGTTCGCGGGCGGTGGTGGTGTGGCGGCCTTTGCCGGTGACTTCGTTGACTTCGTCAGTCCATTGCCAGTCGTCGCCGAGGACGAGGTTGATCATGGCGGATTTGCCGACGCCGCTGGAGCCGATGAAGGCGACGGTCTGGCCTTTTTTGAAGTAGGGTTTGAGGGCGCGGACTCCTTTGCGTTTTTCGACGCTGGTGACGAACACTTCGGCGTCTTTGTGGAGGGCTCGGATGGCTTCGGCAGCTTCCTGGTTTTGCTTTTCGGGATAAAGGTCGGACTTGTTGACGACAACGACAGGTTTGGCTCCGCTGCGGGCGATGATGGTGAAGTAGCGCTCCATGCGGCGCAGGTTGAAGTCGGGTCCCGCATCGGTGACGACGATAACGGTGGTGACATTGGCGGCGATGACCTGTTCTTCGGCGCTGTGGCCGGCGGCTTTGCGGGAGAAGCAGGTCTGTCGGGCAAGGCGGGCGCGGATAACGTTTTCTTCGCCGAGGTCGAGGGCGACCCAGTCACCGACAGCGGGGAGGTCGGCATCGCATTCGGCGTCGTGGTAGACTTTGCCGCTCATGATGACCTCGCGTTCGTCGATCTTCTTTTTGGCGTCGATGAGCAGGGCGCCGTAGGTGATTTTGTTGTCGCGGATGAGGCGCGCGGGTTTCCAGCCGTTTTGATAATACGGGGTGAATTCCTTTTCAAAGATGTCGTTCCATCCGAGGTCGGCCAAAGTCATGCGGGGGGATGATACGGTGGTTTTGAGGAAAACCAACCAAGTTTGGCTTATGGGGCCTTACTGACTTTGATGAGGTGGTTGCCGGGGGCGATTTCGGCGGCGGTGAACTGGACGGGGAGGAATTGGGGGATGAGGGTCATGTGGGTTTGGGTGTGTTTGCTGAGGGTGAAGGTGGTGAAGGAGCCTTTACCAGCGAGCGAGAGGGGCAGGAGGAGTTGATCGGCGAGGTGGTAACCGACGGCGGCATTGGTGCCGAGAAAGTTGCGGAGGCCTTTGGCGGCGGAGATGCCGACGGCTTCGGCGCGCCGACCCATCTGCGCGACGGAGGAGGAGATTTCGGTGATGTGTTCGAATTGGGCGGCGAGGAGCAGGATGCTGCCGGGGCCGCTGCTTTGGGGTTGGTCGGTGATGGTGAACTGGTCGGCCGACCAGTTAAGGATTGCGGCGGCGGAAGTTAGTTCGCGTTCGGCAATGGAGCGGTGTAAGTGGGCATGTAAGATGGCGCCATAGGTGGTGATAAGTTCACCCCGGTCAAGTAAGTGGAGAGGTTTCCACTTTTTGAGGGGGTTGATGTTAGCGGTGATGATACCGCCTCCGGCTTGCATGAAACCGGGTTTTTCTAGATGAACGGTGGCTTTGGCACCCATGCGTTTCAGAAGGGGGAGATAACATTGGTCGATGAACTCAAACGGTGGGGCCATGGGGTTATGGGTGCCACCTTCGATGCGCAGGGCGCTTGGGGCATTCGCGTGGAGGAGCGCGGGCAGCAGGGTTTGCAGCACGAGCGTGGTGCTGCCGCCGGTGCCAATGCTGAAGTGGTAATCGCCGGACTGGAGGGTGGATGGGGTGAAGGTGAGTTCGGTGGAGCCGAGGGTGGCTCCTTCGACTTGGGCGTTGCTGATTTGTTGGGCGGCATTGACGCAGGTGAGGTGCTGGCGCATCAGACCGGGTTTGGGTCGGGAGCCCCGGATGCGGGTGATGCGAAAGGGTTGGCCAGTGATGAGGGACAGCGTGAGCGAGGAGCGTAGGAGCTGGCCGCCGCCGCTGGAGCCGTCGATGAGGATCTGTGTCATGAAGTTATTGATTGAGTTAATCGTCGGCTTCGCTGGAGTCTTTGATGACGAAGCGGGCTTTTAAGGTGGCGACCGTTTTGGCGAGGCCGGCGGATTCCACGCTGTTGAGGACTTCTTTGAAGTCTTTGTAGGCGGCGGGGGCTTCGTCTTTGGGATACTGGCGGCAGTTGGTGAGGATGTCGTAAGTGGTGAAGTCGTCGTCGACGGTTTTTTGATCGAGGGCGCGGATGGCAGCTTTGCGGCCGAGGGCACGTCCGGCTCCGTGGTTGACGCTGTAACAGGTTTTTTCGGCACCGGGTTGGGCGACCATGACGACCGATCCATCGCGTGGGTTTCCAGGGAGGAGGATCGGGTGACCGGTGTTGGCATAGATGGTGTTGGCCAGGGCATGGTGTCCGGCGGGGAAGGCGCGGGTGGCGCCTTTGCGATGGACCCAGGAAAGCTGGTTGTTTACCACTTCCTGACGGGCGATGTTATGGCTGATGAAATACACCAGTTGACCTTTCACGCCTGGCAGGACTTCCTGGAAGGCTTCGAGGACGAGGGCATTGATGAGGAGGTGGTTCACGGTGGCGAAGTTGGCACCCATGGCCATGTCATCAAGGTAGTCGTTGGCTTGAGGAGTTCCAAGAGGGGCATAGACGAGGTGTTTGTCGTTGGCAGGGAAGGGGGTGGACCATTTGGAGAAATGTTCTTCGAGGATTTTGAACTGGCGTTGCGCGAGGATGTTGCCGAATCCGCGCGATCCGCAGTGACTGAGGAAAGCGATGTGTCCGTCTTTGAGGCCGAAGGTATCGGCGGCCTGGCGCATGGTGGGGTCGTCGTGCAATTGCACGGCTTCGCACTCGCCGAAGTGGTTGCCTCCGCCGTAGGAGCCGAGCTGGCGCATTTTGGATTCGAAGTTGGGCATGCCGTTGAAGCGACGGATGTTTTCGAGGCGATCTACGAGGGTGGAGACGTTGCCATCGTGACCGAAGTGGAAGGCGTCTTCGCAGCGTTGAGCCCATTCGGGCGGAATGCCGAGGGCGTTGCAGACGTCGGCGGTTGCGCCTTGGGTGCAAACCTGGACACCGAGGTCAGCGGAGACGGCGCGCGATTTTTTGGCTTCGCGCTGACCGCGACCGGCACCGGTTGGGGTGCGTTCGACGATGGCTTCGATGAGGGCGCGGCGGACGCGTTTGTCGATGAGATCATCGTTGGGGATGTCGAGCTGGAGGAGGCTCATGGAGCATTTGATGTCGACTCCAACCGGGCCGGGATAGATGTGGGTTGGCGAGGCCATCACGCAGCCAATCGGAGCTCCGTAACCGACATGGGCGTCGGGGTTGAGGACGACGTCGGTCACGCCGGGGGCGGAGCGGGAGTTGAGCGCCTGCTGGAGGGTTTGCTGGTCGAAGGTCTGGCGGATGGCGTCGTTACCGATCACGGTGATCGGTTTGCCTTTGTTGTCGACGGCAGGAAGAAAGGCTTCGGCTTCGGCGGTGGGGTGAAGTTGGAGTTGGAGCGTGTTCATTGTGATTGGATTTGATGGGTTTTCAGAAGGGTGACAAGACGGTTTTCGGCTTGGATGATTTGAGTGGAGGTGAGGTTGAACTTTCGGTTGGGTGATCCTTTGCCGTTCCAGGCGATGTCACGCCAGATGGCGAGGACACCGGGTCCGTAGGAGATGCCGGACAGACGGGCGATGAGGCTCCAGCCATAAGTCAACAAGCTGACATCTTGTTGGGTATGGCGCGAGTTGGCGATGACGATGAGACTGCCGGGATTGATGGAGAGGCCTTGTTCGCGGCAGAGGAGTTCGAGTCTTCTGAGGCGAAGTTTGGCGGCGTGGCTTTTGTCCTGACGACCCACCGTTTTGAGAACCAGATGGGAGGCGTTGGTGATGCGGGAGCAGAATGAACAACGGCAGCTTCCTGTGGTGTTTGACTGGCTTCCTGGTTTCAGGCGAACTTCAAACGAGGTGTCTAGGTAAGTGCTGAAGAAGTTGGCAAAGTCGTCGAGTGAGGTTTCGTCGGGACGGCAGTGTTGAGGAAGGTTTTGGCGATGGGTTTGGATCCAGTCGCGGGCGGCGCGAGGCGCGTGGCTGTAGTGCTGGGCGCGTTGAGCGTGGATGAAGCCGCGGTTGACGGCCTGACCCAGCCAGCAAAGCAAGTCGTAACTTTGCTGCTGGATTTCAATGGCGTGCTGGAGTTGTTGGTGATCGAGCATTGGCGGGGAGATTCAGGTTTTCACTTTGTCGAAGCCGGAGAGCATGCCGATGTTTGGGGTGAGGTGGATGTTGGCGAGGCTGTTGGAGGAGAGGGCTTGCAGGGTTTCGAGATAGCGGAGCTGGAGGAGTTCAGGGTTGTCGCGGATGAGGCGGGCGGCGTTGGCGAGGGTGCGGAGGGTGGCGGTTTCGCTGCGGGCTTTTTCAAGGGCGGCCTGGCTTTCCTGGCGTTGCTGAAGGGCGGACATGAAGCTTTTTTTGAGGCTGGCAGGAAGCATGATGTCGCGGATTTCGGCTTGAAGGATCTGGATGCCGAAACGCTGGGTGCGGTCGGCGAGATTTTTCTGAAGCTGGGTGGCGTGATCGGCTTTCGCGGCAAGGAAGGCCTCGGCGGTGTTTTCGGACACGATCTCGCGAAGGGCGAACTGGGCTTCAGAGTAGAAAGCGGCGTAGGCATTGTCGGCGGAGCGATGGGTGGTGAGAGGATCGATGACGCGATAGGCCACCACAGAGCTGACTTTGAGCGTAACCTGATCGGCGCTGAGAAGTTCCTGACCTTGAAGGATAAGGCGTTGTTCGCGTTGATCGAAAACAGTGAGCGTGTAGCCGCTGCGGAAGAAGCGATGTTCGCCGGGGGCGAGTGGTTGTTGAAAACGGCCATGACGAAAGAGCAGGGCGCTTTGATGGTCCTGAACGATGTAGCGAATGCCGCGATGAATGGTCTGGAAGGAGATTTGCATAAGGTTGGTGTTGAGAGAGTTGAGAGTTGAAATGCTGCAGCGAGGCCTGGCACCACCTGGTGCTCAACTGCGGAAGACGGCTCTGTCGGGACTTCCGACATGGCGTTGAGCCGTCTTGCAAAGCGATTTGGCTGGCCTGTTCGCACTGGCCGAAGCCAGTGCGAACGACGGCGGCACCAGAGCGCTCGCTGCCGGGGAGTCGAACCCCGTATTTCATTACCGTATGTAGTCGCTTGATCCGATGAATGTCCGGCTGGCTGATGGCCTTGAGGGCATGTGACTGATCTGTTGACGATTAGGGATATTGCCAGAGCCGTGCCAACTCGATTTTGACGGCTCTTGCAGAGGCGCATAAGCACTTGACAATGAATTGTTTACGTGAATTAAAATATTTTTTCGCTGCGTTTTGGCTTGTTAGGAATTGGGATATTGATTATCTTGTGAGATAAGAAATTATCCTGAAATGAGTCATTCGCGGAAAACTGTCGTATTTGGAGTTGTGGGATCGGTTCTGGACCGGCACGCGGGACCTGAGAGGTGGTCGAAGTGGAGGCCGACGGTGGGGTTATGTCAGCATGAGGATTTATTGGTTGGCCGATTGGAGCTGTTTTGTGATGGTCGTTCGCGAGAGGTGGCCGAGATGGTAAAGGCGGATGTGGAGCAGGTGTCGCCGGAGACGGAGGTGCGGCTGATTGACATGCCGTTCAGGGATGCCTGGGATTTTCAGGAAGTTTATGAGAAGCTTTTTGATTGGGCGAAGGGCTATGCGTTTGATGTCGACCATGAGGATTATCTGGTTCACCTGACGACGGGGACGCATGTGACGCAGATCTGTTGGTTCTTGCTGAACGAGGCGAGGTTTGTGCCGGGTCGATTGCTACAGACTTCGCCTCCGCCTATGAAGATGGGGAGGGGGAGTTCGACAGCAGGGAGGTATGAGGTGATCGACCTCGATTTGTCACGCTATGAGCGGTTGGCGACGCGTTTTGCTAGGGAGCAGGAGGAGGCGGTGGATTTTTTGAAGAGCGGGATTCAGACGAAGAACGCGGGGTTCAATGCGCTGATGGAGCAGATTGAGCGGGTGGGTTTACGCTCGTCGCAGCCGATGTTATTGACGGGTCCGACAGGAGCAGGGAAGTCGATGCTCGCTGGGAGGATTTTTGAGTTGAGGAAGCAGAGGGCGGGCCTGGTTGGCAGATTTGTGGAGGTGAACTGTGCGACGTTGCGGGGCGATCAGGCGATGTCGGCGTTGTTTGGGCATCGGCGCGGGGCGTTTACAGGGGCGCAATCGGATCGGGCAGGACTGTTAAAGGAAGCGGACAAGGGGCTTTTGTTTTTAGATGAGATCGGGGAGTTGGGTTTGGATGAGCAGGCGATGTTGTTGCGGGCGCTGGAGGACAAAACCTTTTTGCCGCTGGGGTCGGACCGGATGGTGGGGAGTGATTTTCAGTTCATTGCGGGAACGAACAAGGATTTGAGGGCGGAGGTGGCGGGCGGGAGGTTCCGGGAGGATTTGCTGGCGAGGATCAATGTGTGGACGTTTGCACTGCCGGGGCTTGCGGAGCGCCGGGAGGACATTGAGGGGAATGTGGGTTTTGAGTTGGAAAGATTTGCGCGGGTGGAACGGCGGCAGGTGCGGTTCAACAAGGAGGCGTTGGAGATGTTTTTGCGGTTTGCGCATGGGCCGCAGGCGCTTTGGACGTCGAATTTTCGGGATTTGAATGCGGCGGTGATGCGCATGGCGACGCTGGCTCCGAGGGGTAGGATCACGACCGATTGTGTGGAAGCGGAAATGGGGAGGTTGCGTGAAGGATGGCGTCGACCCGGAAGTGAGGGGAGTTCTTTTTTGGTGGAACGAGCGTTAGGGAGCGAAGGAGCGGAGAAGGTGGATGAGTTTGATCGGGTGCAGTTGGAGCATGTGCTGCGGGTGTGTGGGGAGTCGGTGTCGCTGAGTGTGGCGGGAAGAAAGTTGTTTGCGGTCTCGCGGGAAACGAAGGCAAAAGCGAATGATGCGGATCGGCTGAAGAAATATTTGGCGAGGTTTGGACTGGATTGGGGAAAAGTGAAGAGTGAATGGATTGAGGCGTAAAAAAACCTGCATCCTCGGGCCGCGTGGGCTGGGATGCAGGTGAATGGATTTTTCGCTTTTTGCCCGCTGATTACTCGAACGACAGGACTTCTTTGTTCAGAAGGGTGTTCATGAACTCGCGCATGGCCGAGGTGGTGACTTGACCCTGCTTGCGCAGCACCGCGAGGGGGCGCTTGAACGCATAGTCTTCGAGGTGGATGGCGACAAGCTTGCCTTCAGCGATCTCCATTTCCGCAGTGCGGAGGGGAATGATGGAGATGACGTTGTCGACTTCAACGGCGCGTTTGACGGTTTCGAGGTTATCGAACTCGTGCTGGTTGGCGAGGCTGATGTTGTGCTGCCTGAAGACACGGCTGATGGATTTCCCGGTGGGGGTGTCAGCCTCGTAGGAGACGAAATTTTGATCCTGCAAGTCGGAGATAAAAACCTTCTTTTTGAGGGCGAGCGGGTGGTTGGGCGAACAGATCAGCACCATTTCGTCTTCGTCAAAAACATCGGCGATGACGCCTTTGCTGCGGGAAGGGAAGGAGACAAGACCGAGATCGGCGCGACCTTGCTGCACGTCTTCATAAACGGTATGGGAGCGACGGTATTGAACTTGAACGTCGACGTTGCTATGAGTTTCGCGGAACGAACGCAGGATGTCTGGAAGTCCGTGAAGGCCGATGCTGTAGGCGGTGCTGATGCGCAGTGGGCCGGAAACGACGTTTTTCAATTGATGAAGGCGGGGTCCAATTTGTTCGTAGGAATCAAGAATGGAGCGGGCGGCACGATCAAAGAGCTGTCCTTCGGGGGTGATGGAGAATTTTCTTCGTCCACGTTCGAAAAACACCACGCCGAACTTATCTTCGAGCGATCGGATTTGCTGGCTGACGGCACTCTGGGTGATTTTGTTCCTCAGGGCTGACTGGCTGAAGCTCTTTGTTTCGACCAAGTCACAGAATATTTTTAATGTAAGCAGCTGCATGGGGATTTTTGGGGGTGCGGGGATTCAAGCAACAACGTTCTCCCGATACGTCGATTGCATGCTATCGTTGATCGCAACGAATTAACACATGTATATCCACGAAAATTTAAAAGAAGTCCAGCTTAAAATTGCTGAAGCTGCAATGAAATCTCATCGCCTTGGGGAGGAGGTCGAGCTTTTGGTGGTGAGCAAGACTTTTGATGCGGATCGGGTGCGAGAAGTGGTGGAGGCGGGGCAGCGCTTGTTTGGGGAGAATCGGGTGCAGGAGATGCTGGCAAAGGTGCCGTTGTTGCCGGATTCGCTGAGGTGGCATTTGATCGGTCATTTGCAGTCCAACAAGGTGCGCAAGGTGCTGCCGGTGGTGGAGGCGTTGCACGGGATTGACAGCGTGGCGATTGCACGGGATGTGCAGCGGATCGCGGGGGAGTTGGGCTTGTTTCCGAAGGTGTATTTGGAGGTGAATGTGGCGGGGGAGGCGAGCAAGTTCGGGTTCACGCCGGAAGGGGTGGAGGCGGAGCTGGAGGAGTTGCTTGAGCTGGACCGGATTGAGCTGGTGGGGCTGATGTGTGTGCCGCCGGTGGGAAGGGAGGCGGAGGACAGCCGACGTTATTTTGTGAAGCTGCGCGAGTTGCGCGACCGGCTGGAGCTGAGGGGCGGGGTGAAGCTGCCGGGGTTGAGCATGGGGATGAGTGGGGATTATGCGGTTGCCGTGGAGGAAGGGGCGACGGTGGTAAGGGTTGGCAGTGCGATTTTTGGGAGGAGGGGGTAGAAGGGAGATTTTAATCGTCCTCGTTCTCCTACTCGTCCTCGACACCCGCGCACTGCCAGCAAACTGCGGAGACAAATGAAACGGCGGTTGTTACCACCACTCAGAAATTTTCACCCGTGCATGCAAACCTCCGCTGAGAGTCGAGGACGAGTAGGAGTAGGAGAACGAGGACGAGGTGGCGCGAAGACGTTTTCTTTTGGGTGGTGGCGCGGGTGTTTGAGAGGTTTTTTGTGGGGAGGAAGAGGAGGAGTAGGAGGAAGAGGAGGATTTTTTTACTGATTAAGACCCCAGCGCATGAGAGAAGCACCATCATCCCAAATGAAGGAGGTCTTGGTGCCGAGCTGGACGAGGATGACATCGCGTCCACCACGGCTGGCGGTGGAAATGAGGCAACGACCGGCGGCATTGGTATAGCCGGTTTTCATGCCGTTGCACTCGGGCATGCGGGTGAGGAGGTCGTTGGTGTTCTTGAGGGTGACGACGCGACCACTGTTGAATCGGAAGGTGTAGCTGCGGCGGCGGATGGCGTCACGAATGATGGGATTTCGATAAGCAACGGCGGCGACGCGGGCCATGTCGCGGGCGGTGGAGTATTGTCCGGAGGCGGTTAGTCCATGGGCGTTGGCAAAGGAGGAACTGGTGGCACCGAGGGCGCGGGCGCGGGCGGTCATTTTCTGGGCGAAGGCATAGGTGCTTCCGGCGTTGTCGCGGGCGAGGGTGTTGGAGAGGTCGTTGCAGCTGCGGACCAGAAAAGCGATGAGCATCTGGCGACGGGTGTAACTTTCACCTGCTCGAACGCCCATTTTGGAGGGTTCGACGGCGCAGTCGCTGGCGGCGACGCGGACGGGTTTGTCGAGGTTGCCGGCTTCGGCGACGATCAGGGCGGTGAGGATTTTTTGGGTGCTGGCGGGGCCGCGGATGGCGTCGGCATTGCGGGCGGCGAGGACTTTTCCGTTGTTGGCATCAACGAGGATGTAGGACGCCGCGCGAATGGGCGGGGCATCCGTGGCGTAGTTGGACGGGCCGGTGAAGGGTCGGTAGGGATTGGGGGTGAAAGGCGGGGCGGCGGGGGATTGGGCAGGGGGCTGAGGGGCGTAGGGGGAGGCGGGTTGGAAAAGGCCGCCGGGCTGTTGAAGATAGGAGGTGTTGCCGTAGGGAGAGGATCGCTGGGGTTTGGTCTGGGCGCACTGGGTGGTGAGCAGGGTGAGCAGGGCAAGCGGGAAAAATTTCAGCACGATGCGTTTCATGGATGAGGAAAGTGATGGGAGTGAAGCGGGATTGCGATAGCGAGCACCGGGTGGGACGTTGCGCAAATGTTGATTTTCTTTTTGCGCTGGATGACGAGGCCGGACACACTGGTGAGATGGCGCTCATCATCAACGGGGAATCGATCGACGACGAAATCATTGAGGAGGAATTTCGTCACATCAAGGGGCAGTATGAGCGGGCGCTGCAGGTGGCTTGCTGTGAGCGCGACCCGGAGTTTCGGTCGATGGCGAAGGACAATTTGAGTTCACGTTCGTTGCTACAGCAGGAGGCGCGCCGACGTTTTGCGGAAGTGGCGGATGAGGAAGTGAGTGAACGGTTGGGCAAGTTGATCGAGCAGGCGGGCGGGGAGGATGCGTTTTATGCGAACATCGGGCTGCCTTTCAAGGATGAGGCGCTGGTGCGCGACAATGTAGCGAACGGGGTGCGGATGGACAAGATGCTGCAAGCGGTTTATGAGCCGGAGCCGGAGTTTTCGGAGGAGGAGATGCGCGAATATTACGCGGCCAACGTGAAACTGTTTTTGTCGGAAGAGGAGCTGCGGGTGCTGCATGTTTCGGTGAACCTGAGTGGTGCTCAAAATCGCGCGGAGGTCTATGATCGGATGCGTGAGATTCGTCAGCAAGCGCTGGCGGGTGAGGATTTTGAGTCGTTGGGGAGGGAACACAATTCGAACCGGGATCAGTCGCCGGATCTGGGATGGTTCAAGCGCGGGGAGTTCATGGAGGAGTTTGAGGCGATCGCGTTCTCGATGAAGGAAGGGGAGATCAGTCCGGTGTTTACCACGCAGTTAGGCTTTCACCTTTGCAAGGTGGCGGAGCGGAAGGCGGCGTTGCCGAAGCCGTTTGATGAAGTGCAGGAAGTGGTGAAGGTGCGGATGCTGGAGGAGTATCGGGATGCGCGGTTCAATGAGTTTGTGGAGGAGTTGAAGAAGGCGGCGGTGATTGAGGATACGGAGCCGGAGGGGGAGGAGGTTTAAAGTCGAAGGCTCGGCTCGAGCCTAGACCCTGGGGATGGAATGAAAGGCTCGGGACGAGCCTTCTACTTTGTTTTGATGGCCGTGCGCCAGATGGTGGGCTGGTGGGGCGGGGTTTCGGTCCAGAAATGATTGAGGGTTTTGCCGAGGGGGATGGTCAGGGGATGGGAGGCGTTTGTGCCTGGGGTGCTGAGAATTTGAGGGCGGCTCCAGGTTTTGCCCTGGTCGTCGGAGGTGAAGGTTTGGATGGAGGGGCCTTGTTCGGTTTGATAAGTGGTGGAGAGTTGGAGAAGGCCGGTCTCAGTGATGGCGATGGTGGGGTGGGTGGAGGTGACGTCGGCGATTTTTTGAGTGGTGGACCAAGTTTTGCCGGCGTCGGTGGATTGGAGGTGGTAGGTGCCGGGGTTGGGGGCGGCACCGGTCCAGACGGTGGCGTGCCAGTGGTTGCCGCTGATGGCGAGGGAGCCGCCGACGTGGGGGCAGCCTTCAAAGTTCCAGTCGAACTTTCCGAGGGGTTGGGAGGGTTCCCAGGTTTTGCCACTGTCGCGGGAGATGATGAGGGCCATGTCGCGTGGGTTCTTGTCGCGATACATGACGGCGAGGGTGTTGTCGGGTCCGGCGATGATGGTGTTCCAGCAGCACTCGCAGGTTTCGGGATCAAGGGTTTGGTTGGGGGACCAAGTTTTGCCATTGTCGGTGGATTTGCTGTAGCGTAGGCCGCGTTGGTCTTTGCGATTGTCGAGCCAGACGAGGTGGAAGTGGCCGTTGCTGTCGGCGGTGATATCAATAAAACCTTCGCCGTCGGTGTTGTGATTGTCGGAGGGATTGGGTCCGGGTTGCCAGGTTTTGCCTTTGTCGGTGGAGATGGCGGTGGTCATGGGGCCGCTGCCGAAGAGTCCGGTGCCGGGGGTCATCCACACGGCGATGAGAGCGGTGTTGGAGGCGGCGATTTGGGGGTCCATGCCGCGATGGGCACCTTGCGGATGCGACTGGGTGGGATTGATGTGGACGGGAGGGGACCAGGTTTCGCCCTGGTCGGTGGAGCCTAGATAAAGGAGTTTTGGATTGGGGGAATGGGCGTCGAATTCGGCGGTGAGGAGGTGGAGGTTTTGGCCTTGAGTGGCGACGTCGATGGCGTGGGTGCCGCGGAGGGCGGGGGCTTCGCCATGACCATGACCACGATCCTTTTTGGGCGGGCTTGCTTGAAGGGAAGCCAAGCTGCAGCCGATGGCAAAGACTGCGGAGATCGAAATGGAACGGATGAT
Organism: Phragmitibacter flavus; assembly: GCF_005780165.1. Lineage (NCBI taxonomy): Bacteria > Pseudomonadati > Verrucomicrobiota > Verrucomicrobiia > Verrucomicrobiales > Verrucomicrobiaceae > Phragmitibacter > Phragmitibacter flavus. Next base: position 43,065 of record NZ_VAUV01000015.1, read on the forward strand.
CATGGTGGAAAGGCGTTGGGAAAAGAAAGGAAAGTAGAAGGGCCGTCTCGGCCCTTGCTTTGGGGGGCAAGGCTCGGGACGAGCCTTCTACTTTCTTAGTTTAGAATTTGTATTCGAGGCCGACGAACCAGGAACGACCGTCGCCGGGGAGGAAGACGGCACTGCCGGGATTGGCGCGGCTGACGACGCTGGTGGTGGCGGCGTAGGTTTCGTCGGTCAGGTTGCGGCCTTCAACAAAGAAGGACACACCTTTTTTGGTGCGGTAGCCAATTTTGAAACCGAGGAGGGCGTAGGCATCGGATTTGAGGGTGTTGGCGGAGTCGACGAAGTAGTCATCGAAGGTCCACTCGAGGTTGGGGCCGGCGTAGAATCCGCAGGGATGGGTGTAGAGAAGTTCGACGCGGTAGTAGTGTTCGGGAATGCCGGGGAGGCGGTTGTCGCCGAATTCTTGATCGCCGTCATAACTGAATCGGCTCCACAGGTAGTTTTGACGGAGGACGATTTTGTCTTTTTCGACGGGCTCTTGAACGGCGGTGACGGCTTTGGCGTTTTTGCTGCTGGCCACTGGGGCTGGGGCGACGCTGCCGTGGTTGAAGAGGCCTTCGAAGAGCGTGACATCCAGGCCGAATTCGACGCCCTGATGGATGGTGTCGCCGGCGTTGATGGTTTGGGTGAGGCCGGGGGCGACGGTGAGTTCGAGGAGTTCGTCCTGAAGCCAGGCGTAGTAATAGGCGATGTCCCAAGAGACACGGCCGTTTTTGGTCTGGCCACGGGTGCCGAATTCGACGGAGGTGGCGGTTTGGGCTTCGAGTTCGACGAGGCCGGCTCCTCCTGTGGCGGAGGCGCTCAGTTCACCGAAGCTGGGGGGTTCGAAGCTGCGGCTGACGTTGGTGTAGATTTGGGCTTGTTCGGTGACGTCAAACAAGACGCCGAGTTTGGGGCTGAATCCCCACCAATCCTGGGTGTCGGAGTTGTCGGGATTGGTGAGGCTGGGGGCGACGAGATCCTTGTTTTCGCGACGGGCGTAGCTGACCTGGGAACCAAGGGAGAGAGCGACGCGGTCGGTGAGGTAATGAACATTTTCGAGGTAGAGATCGAGGTTGAAGGATTCCTGCTCGTTGTTGGAGAAGCGGAAACCTCGTTCGCCGAGGACGTTGTTGAAACGCTGGTCTTCGGTGTAGCCGTAGGTGGGGCTGAGGCCGATGGTGAAGCGGTTCTCGCGGTCGAGGAAGTCGGCGTTATTGACGTAGTTGATGTCGAGGCCGAGGTCGTGAGATTTTTGGTCGATGATGAACAGGATGGGGTGGTCGAGTTCTTTGTAGGAGTAGAAGGTGGAGAAGGTGAGCAGGGCTTCGTCGCCGAGGTTGATGGTGGTTTTGTTGGCGATGCGGAAGAGTTCGAAGTCGCGTTTCCAGTTGCTGTCGACGCGGTCGAAGATTTTTACGAACGCGTTGCGGGCGGCCTGGCGGGGATTGGCATAAAGCTGGGCTTTGGTGAGTTCGCCGGGCAGTTCGGAGTCGGTGTGGACATAGGTGAGGTAGAAGCGGCTTTCGACGTCTTCGTTGAACTTGAAACCGAAGTTGCTGAAGAAGCGCTGGGTGCTTTGCTCGGAGTGGTCGCGGAAGCCGTCGCTAGAACCGTGGGTGAAGGAGGCGTAGTAGTCGAAGGCTCCTTCAACCCCGGCGGCGGCGAGCTGGCCACGGAAGGTGTCGAAGCTGCCGTATTCGAATCGGGCCTGGAACGGCGCGGCGGTGTATCCGGTGGGAGCGACGAAATTGATGGCGCCGCCGAGGGTGGTGCCGCCGTAACGCAGGGCATTGGCTCCGCGGTAGACTTCGATGTATTGGGCGGTGAGGGGATCGACGGCTTGCATGTCGAATCCGCCGTCGGCGAGGTTGAGCGGGACGCCGTCCTGGAGGAGTTTCAGGCCGCGACCGTGGAAGGTGCGCTGGATGCCGGAGCCGCGGATGGAGATGCGGGCTTCGTCGGCACCGAAGCGGGGTTGGACGAAGACGCCGGGGGCGAAGTCGAGAGCGTCTTTCAGGTTGGTGGAGCGTCCGGTTTTGTAGGTTTCGGCATCGACGACGCCGACGGCACCGGTGGTGAGTTTTTGGTCTTCGCGGACGGCCTCAACCGTGGGGACGGTGAGGGAGGGGGAGTCGGCGGTGACGGTGACGGTGGGGAGGGTTTCGGGGGCCGGTTGGGCGCTGATTTGACTGCTGGCCAGGCTGGCGAGGAGCAGGGTAATGATGAATGGTTTCATGGAGAAAAAAGTGGAAAAATATGAAAAGGTGTTGGGTGGCCGGTTGACGAAGGGGCCGGGTGATTGGGACGAATCTGTCGGATCAGGTGGATCGGACGGATCTTTTTTTGATGGAGGGGGAAAGGCCGTTTGGGGCGTTTTCCGGGGGACTCAGGCGAGAGTATCTCGCGGCGGGGGCGTGGGGGGCTGGCCGTTGCCTTGGCCGTGCAAGGTGGGCAGGGTCCACTGATTTTTCGTCAGGGAAAATTCATCCTGGAATGGTGCGGGGATTTTGGTTTCGTCGGCTTCGACGAGGAGCAGTTTGGCGAGACTGGTGGGGGATTCTGGAGCAGATTGTTTGGGTTTATCAGGGGTGTTTTCGTGCTCGCGGGTTTGTTGGATGGCGGTGCACATCTGGCAGGGATGGGCTCCGTCGAAGGTGGTGGTGACGGCTTCGGCGACGCCCATGACGGGGGCGCGGGTGACGATCATCTGGCTCCAGGCGGCCACTTGCAGGACCGCCAAGTCGCCGCCGACGAGGCGCAGAAGCGCGACGATGAGGAGGAAGGTGGCGATGGGTGAGCGGTTGGGCACGGGGAGGTTGGAAGGCTGCGGAGGGCGACTTTGACGGAGAATGGATCAGCTGTCGAGTTTTTGATGATCGGCGGAGTATTTGCCTTTGAGTTCGTCTTTGATGGTCTTGGCGTCGAGGGGGACTTTATGGAGGTAGGCGGCGCGGCCGATGAGGTGGGCGGCGACGGGGACGGTGAGGTAGATGAAGAAGATGGAGAGGACGGATTTGACGATGACGCCGAGGGTGGGGTGGAGGACAATGACGGCGAGCAGGAGCAGTCCGAGGGCGAAGGAACTGGCCTTGGAGGCGGCGTGCATGCGGGTATAAACATCCGGCAGGCGGATGATGCCGAGTGCGGCGACGAGGGCGAAGAGGGCGCCGAGGAGGGCGATGATGGAGGCGATGATTTCAATCATGGTCCTGCAGGCGTTTTTCGAGGTATTTGGCGAAGGCGGTGGTGCCGAAAAAGAGGAAGACGGACATGACGAGAACGGCGTCGAGATACACGATGTGGCCACCGAGGAAAATGCTGGCGACGATGGTGGCGGTGAAGACGGTGCCAAGCAGGTCGAGCGCGACGACGCGGTCGGAAAGGGTGGGGCCGCGGATGAGGCGGATGAGGGTGAGCCCCAGCGAGCCGAAGAGCAGGGCAAAGATGGCGTAGGTGACGTAGATGGGGAGCATGGTGGCGACCGGTGGGCGTTGGGCAGTGACGGACGGGTGGCTTAGCTGAGCAGGGTGATGACGCGTCGTTCGAACTGTTCTTTCAGGGTGGTGCGCAGACCGTCGAGATCGTCGACATCAATGACGTGGATGTAGAGGGTTTTTTTGTCGGTGGAGACGTCGACGCTGAGCGTGCCGGGGGTCATGGAGATGAGGTTGGCAAGGAGGAGGATCTGGGCGTCGGTGGTGCAGCTGAGGGGCAGGGCGAACATGGCGGGGCGGATGTTCATGCCAGGGGTGAGCACCAGTTTGGCAACGGTGTAGTTGGCGAGCAGCAGTTCTTTGAGATAGAACAGGCTGTAGCCGAGAAGGAGGGGAATTTTGAGCAGCAGTTTCATGGGGCTGGTGCTGGTGGGGTTACCGGTGGCTGGCTGCCGAGAACGGCCTGGATGTAGGCATCCGGCGAGGCAAGTTGTTCACCGGCCTGACGGGCAATGCCGAGGAGCCATTCGGGGTTGAATCCGATAAACAGGGTGACGCCGGCCATCATGGCGATGGGGAGGAGCATGAGCCAGGGGATGGGTTTGCTGGTTTCGTATTCGCGACCGCGCGGATCGGGTTTCCAAAACGCTTCGGCCCAGATTTTGGTCATGGAATAGAGGGTGAGAACGCCGACGATGAGGGCGACACCGATGAGGAGGTATTCTTCGAGTCGGGCGGCTTCGCTGACGAGGGTGAACTTGGCGAAGAAGCCGGACAAGGGGGGGATGCCGCCGAGGGACATGGCGGGGATGAGGAAGAGGAAGGCGAGCCAGGGATGGGTGCGGTAGAGACCACCGATTTTTTTGAGTTCGGCGCTGCCTCGTGCGTGGGTGATGGCTCCGCTGATGAGGAAGAGGTTGGTTTTGACGATGATGTGGTGAATGATGTAGAAGACGGAGGCGGAGAGCGCGGAGGCGGTCATGAGGCCGAGGCCGAGGGTCATGTAACCGATCTGGCTGATGATGTGGAAGGAGAGGATTTTGCGCACTTCGAACTGCGCGGCGGCGCCGAGGACGCCGGTGATCATGGTCATGACGGAGATGAAAATGATGAGCCCGCTGGTGAAGGCAGTGTCTCCGACGAACATGAGGGTGAAGACCCGGATGAGGGAGTAGACGCCGACTTTGGTGAGGAGTCCAGCGAAGATGGCGGAGACGGTGACGGGCGGGGTGTGGTAGGAGGCGGGGAGCCAGGCGAAGACGGGGAAGACGCCTGCTTTGACGCCGAAGGAGACGAGCAGCAGCATGGCAGAGGTCATGGCCAGGGGGGAGCTGTGGTTGCCGCTGAGTTTGACGGCGATGTCGGCCATGTTGAGGGTGCCGACCTCGGCGTAGAGGATGCCGAGGGCGGTGAGGAAGATGCCGGAAGAGAGGAAGTTGAGGACGAGGTATTTGACGGAGCCTTCGAGCTGGGCGCGTTCGCCGCCGAGGGCGAGGAGGACGAAGGAGGCCATCAGCATGACCTCGAACCAGACGAAAAGATTGAAGAGGTCGCCGGTGAGGAAAGCCCCGCAGACGCCCATGAGAAGCACATGGTAGAGGGGGTAGAAGCCGAATTTTTCGCGCGGTCGGTCGATCTCGGCGAGGCCGAAGAGGGCAACGGCAAATCCCATGAAACCGGTGACGGCGACCATGCTGGCGCTGAGAACGTCGGCAACGAAGGTGATGCCGAAGGGGGCCTCCCAGTTGCTCATGTTGACGGCGAGGATGCCGTTTTTGAGGACATGCTGGAGGAGCAGGATGGAGATGACGAATTGGGCTGCGGCGGAGACGGTGCTGAGGATGCGTTGCAGAGGCAGGGAGCCACGGCAGAAGATCAGCACGATGGCGGTGAGCAGCGGGAGGAGGATGGGGAGTATGATCAGCCAGTTCATCATTGATCGCTCCCTCTCATGTTGTCGAGGTCATCCGTTTTCAGGGTTTGGTGGGCGCGGTGCATGAGCGCGAGTGAGAAGGCCAGGATGCCGAAGCCGATGACGATGGCGGTGAGGATGAGGGCCTGGGGCAGCGGGTCGGCATAGGGGGCGGTGAGCTGGTCGGCATTGCCGGGAATGACGGGTGCTGCGCTACGGGTCAGGCCGGAGGAGGTGAAGATGAGCAGGTTGACGCCTTGTCCAAAAAGCATGATGCCGAGGATGAGCTTCACGAGGCTGCGCCTGAGCATCAGGTAGAAGGACATGGCGTAGATGCCGCCGATGACGATGGCGAGGATGGTCTCCATGTGGGATTAGTTTTTTCGGTCCTTGGGTTGGATGGGAGTTTCTTCGTCGTCGCCAAGGGCAAAGATGATGGCAATGGCGATGCCGCACACGAGGAAGTAGACGCCAACGTCGAAAAGCACGGGGGTGCCGAGTTTCATTTTGCCGATGACGAGGGTGGGGATGGCGATGTCTGACCAGAGGCCGGTGAGAAAGGGGTAGCCGGCGACCAGGGCGATAATGCCGGACGAGGCGGCGCAGAGGAGGCCGAGGGCGATGAGGAAGTGGGGGGAGACGCGCATTTTTTTACGGGCGCTGGGCATCCCGTGGGCGAGAGCCCAGAGAACGATGGAGGCTCCGGCGATGAGTCCGCCGACAAAACCGCCGCCGGGTTCGTTGTGACCACGCAACATGACGAAGACGGAGAAAAGCAACTGGAGGGGAAGGAGCAGGCGCACGGCAGTGCGCAGCAGAAGAGAGTCCATGGATACCATTACTTGGTTTCCTCCTTGGTGGATTGAGTTTCAGGTTCGGGCTCGGGCTCGGGTTTGGGGCGCAGTTTGATGAGGGCGTAGACGCCGAGGGCGGCGATGCCGAGCACGGTGATTTCGCCCAAGGTGTCGAGGGCGCGGAAATCGACGAGGATGACGTTGACGATGTTGCGACCCTGGGCGTTGAGGCTGTTTTCGACGTAGTAGGGGGAGATGGACTGGACGCTGTCGGTGCCGAGGGCTTTCATGACCATGACGGCGATGGCGACACCGGCGGCGCTGCACAAGATGGCGTCGCGGATGCGGGTTTTGCGGTCGGTGTATTCTTTGAAGCGGGGCAGGTGGTAGATGACGAGGATGAAAAGGATGAGGCTGAGGGTCTCGACCATGAACTGGGTGATGGCGAGGTCGGGCGCACCGTAGAGGGCGAAGATGAGGGCGACGCTCCATCCAACAACGCCGAGGCCGGCGACGGCGCTGAGACGGCCGCGGGTGGTGACGGCGTAGAGTCCGGCGGCAAGGATAATGACGCCGATGAGGACTTCGTAAAAGCGCACGTCAGCGAGGTTGGCCCAACCGGCGTGGATTTCAGAACGGCTGAGTCCGAGGACGATGGCGAGGGTGGTGACGGCGAGAACCATCATCACGTAGTAGCGCAGGTAACCATGCTGCTGGATGCGGGTCTGGATGCCAGCGAAGGTGACCATGGAGTTGAGGGATTTGGCATACCATTGCTCGGGTCCGAAGGCGGCGAGGGGGCGCATGAGACCTCCGAGTTCGCGCAGGGAGTTGCGGGAGAAGTAGAGGGCGACGCCGATGACGAGGGTGGCGGCGCTCAGGCCGAGCATGACGTTGAAGCCGTGCCAGAGGGAAAGTTTGGTAGGAAGGGTCTGGCCGGCGATGGCGCTGGCGGCGGGGCCGACACTGTATTGGGCGGCAAGGAAGGGCAGCAGGCCGAGGAGCAGGCCAAGGGTGGCGAGCACGATGGGGCCAAGCCACAGGGAGGGGGGGGCTTCGTGGGCGTGTTTGGGAGTTTCGCCGGCTTTGCCAAGGAAGGGACGGACGGCGACGATGAGGCCGACGGCGACGACCAGGGCGTTGCCGAAGACGCTGACGATGACGAGGAGTCCGGAATGTTGGGGGGCGTGGAGGGCGGCTTCGTAGAGGAGTTCCTTGCCGATGAAACCGAGGGCGGGGATGAAGCCGCACATGGAGAGGGCGGCGAGTCCGGCGGCGAGGGCGGTGATGGGCATGGCTTTGGCGAGGCCACCAAGCTGGCGCACGTCGCGGGTGCCGGTTTCGTGATCGATGGTGCCGGCGACCATGAAGAGGGAGCCCTTGTAGAGGGAGTGGACAATCAGGAACAGGGCGGCGGCCTGGATGGCGAGCGGGGTGCCGATGCCAAGCAGCATGACGAGGGTGCCGAGGGCGCTGACGGTGGTGTAGGCGAGGAGTTTTTTGAGGTCGGTCTGGGCAACGGCGAGGGCGGCTCCGGTGAGCATGGTGGCGGCACCGAAGGTGGTGAGAAGGCCGTGCCAGAGGGGGGAGCCGCCGAGAATGGGTTGGAGTCGGGCAAGCAGGAAGACACCTGCGGTGACCATGGTGGCGGAGTGGAGGTAGGCGCTGACGGGGGTGGGGGCGGCCATGGCCCCGGGGAGCCAGAAGTGGAAGGGGACCTGGGCGGATTTGGTGAAGGCTCCGAGAATGACGAGCAGCAGGGCACCGGTGTAGAGGGGGGATTCACGCACGATGTCGGCGTTGTTGAGCAGTTCGGACAGCGAGTAGGTCTGGCCGGCGATGCCGATGAGGATGAGGCCGAGCATGAGGGCCTGGCCGCCGAAGAAGGTGACGAGCAGGGCTTTGAGGGCGGAGGCGCGGGATTCTTCGCTTTCGTGGTTGAAGCCGATCAGCAGGTAGGAGGAGAGGCTGGTGAGTTCCCAGAAGATGAACAGGGACAGCAGGTTGTCGGAGGTGACGAGGCCGAGCATGGCTCCCATGAAGAAGCTGAGGAAGCAGAAGAAGCGGCCGAGCTGGGGGTGACCGTGGAGGTAGCCGCCAGCGTAGATGAAGATGAGGGCACCGATGCCACTGATGAGCAGGCCAAAGAGGAGACTGAGGCCGTCGAGGCGGAAGGCCAGGTGGATGCCGAGGGAAGGAATCCAGTTGATGGTTTGAGTGATGACTTCACCGCTGCTGATCTTGCCGAAGTGACTGGCGTAAAAGGCGGCGATGGCGGCGGGGACCAATGCAAAGATCCAACCAGAGAGACCACGGGTGAGGCGGTGGAGGGTTGGGGCCAGGATGGCGAGGATGAAGGCTGAAAAGACCGCTAGCAGCATGAAGGAAAGGTTTTCGAAGTGCCTGGTGACGGTGAACGTCTTGCATGGTCGTGCAGGGCAGTTCAACGAAAATCGGTGAAAATCGTCAATTTAGTCCAGCCTGCGTGAGATGGTGTGGTCGAAGCTGCAGATATTGTGTTTTGAGGGGGATTTTATGCGGCGGCGACGCTGGGATTTTTTGCGGGTCGTAGTTTGTCGCCAATCTTCATCCAACTGATGAGCAAGGCGGGAAGAAAGGTGAGCGTGATGAGAGAAGTGAAGGCGAGTCCGAAGAGGATGATGGCTCCGACGCCGCGGTAGAGTTCGGTGCCGGCGCCGGGGAGGAAGACGGGTGGGGCGAGGCCGATCAGCGTGGTGCAGGTGGTCATCATGATGGGCCGGAGCCGGGACTGGAGGGCGTCTTTGACGGAGTCGATGACGGACATGCCATCGATGCGGTGGTTGTGCATGGCGCGGTCGACGATGAGGATGGGATTGTTGACGGCGGTTCCGAGGAGGATGAGGAAGCCGAGCATGGTGATCATGTCGAAGGGCTGGCGAATTTCAGGGAGGCCGATCGAGGGCATGAGGGCACCGACGAAGTTGAGGAGCCAGAGGCCGGCGATGCCGCCGCTGATGCCGAGGGGGACGGTGATGAGGATGATGAGGGGGTCGCCCCAGTGGCGGTAAATGATGACGAGCTGGAGGTAGCAGAGCGCGACAGCGACCCAGAGGTTCGTGCCGAGTGAATCGCGGGTGGCGTCGAGCTGGTCGGCGGCACCGGAGAGGTCGACGGTGACGCCGGGAGGGAGGGCGTTGGTTTCGCGGAGGTGTTGAACAACGTTTTGGCGGACCTGGTCGACGGCGGTTTCGAGGGGGGTGGTGCGCGGGGGGATGATGTAGAGGGTGATGGTGCGGCGTCCGTCGACGCGGCGGATGTTGGCGGAGTCGACGGTTTCGGTGATGGTGGCGAGGGCGCTGAGGGGGAAGTTGCCGCGAGGGGTGAAGATGGTGAGGTCGGGGAGTTTGGAGAGGTCTTGCTGGTTGATGGCCTGGCTGTAGAGGAAGATGTCGATTTTGTCGTCCTGGATGAAGAACTCGTCGACAAAAGCGCCGTCGGATTGGGCGGCGATGGCATAGCCGAGTTCTTCGGCGCTGATGTCGAGTTCGGCGAGGCGTTCCCAGTTGGGTTGGATCTGCAGGAGGGGCTGGCCGAGGGTGAGGGAGTTGGGTTCGGAGTTGATTTGGGGGTTCTCGAGGACTTCTCCGGCGAGTCGGAAGGTGGTGTTTGCGGCGTCGTAGATGGCGGGGAGTTCGGGCCCGGAGATGTCGAGGTTGACGGCGCGGGTGCCGCCGTCGTTGCTGGAGATGATGGAGCCGCGCGAGGAGAAGGCGCGCATGCCGGGGTATTGGCGGAAGAGCTGGTTGACCTTTTCGATGTAGGCGTCGATGTGGCCGGGGTCTTTGGTTTCGGCGATGATGCGCAGGGACTGGGGTTGGGCGATGATGGTGACGCGGGAGAGGGCGGGGATTTGGGTTTTGCCGTTGTCGAAGTCGGCGGGGTCGTCCTTCATCAGCGGGAGCAGCTGGTCCTGGACCTGGAGGGCGATTTTTTCCATCTCCGGGAGGTTGTAGCCCGGAGGAGCGATCATGCTGGAAAACGCTTTGGCTTCTTCGCCTTCGGGGAGGTATTCGGCGGGTGGGGTGAGGAAGTAGACGGCGGAGCTGGTGAGCAGAAGGGTGATGAGGATGGTGGCGTAGCGGCGGGGTTTGGTGCTGAGCAGCCAGTAGAGCGGGGTGAGGAGGAACTGGCGGCGTTTGGGCAGGGTGGTGGTCTGCTTGTTGAGGGTGCGCTCGGGGAGGTTGGCACAGGCAACGGGGACAAGCGTGACCGCGACCAGCATGGAGATGAGGATGGAGAAGGAAATGGCGATGCCGATGTCGGAAAAGAGCTGGCCGGCTTCTTCCTGGACGAAGAGGAGGGGGAGGAAGACAAGGACGGTGGTCATGGTGCCGGAAAGGACGGCGGCCCAGACGTTTTGGGTGCCGTGGAGGGCGGCCTGGAAGCGGGTTTTGCCTTTTTGACGTTCCTGCTGGATGCTTTCGAGGACGACGATGGTGTTGTCGATAGTCATGCCGATGGCGAAGGCGATGCCGGCGAGGGAGATGACGTTGATGGTGCGGCCCATGACAAGGAGGCCAATGAAGCTGGCAACGACGCAGACGGGCATGCCGCACATGCCGATAAGGGTGGCGGAGGCGGAGCGCAGGAAAAGGAACATGACGGCGGTGGCGAGGCCGGCGCCGATGAGGAGGTTTTTCCAGACGTTTTGGACAGAGTCCTCGACGTATTTGACGTCCTCGTTGCTGAGCAGCATCTGAAGGCCGGCGGGGTTGAGGATGTCACGGTTGATTTGTTCGACGACAGGAAGGATCGCGTATTTGATGGTGATGACATTGGATCCGGGCTGTCGGTAAAGCGAGAGGCGGAGGTTGGAGTCGCCATCGGCGTAGGAGCGGGAGCGGATTTCGAAGTGGTCGAGTTTGATGGTGGCGACGTCGCGGAGGCGGGTGATGGCGTCGCCGCTGCGGCTGAGGATGAGGTTGTTGAGTTCTTCGATGTTGTCGAAGCGGCCGATGGTGCGGATGAGGTAGCGGCGTTTGCCCTGGTCGATGTCACCGGCAGAGAGGTCGATGTTGCGGGCGCGGATGGCGTCGCGGAGCTGGGTGAGTGAGAGGCCGCGTTCGGCGAGGCGAGGGGTGTCGACAAGGATTTGGATCTGGCGTTCGGCGCCGCCACCGATGGAGACCTGGGAGATGCCGGGGACGCGCTCCATGGCGGTGCGGATGTTGTCATCGACGAAATCGAGCATGAGGTCGATGTCGAGGTTCATGGGGTTGCCGGGAAGGGGGACGACCCGGAAGCTCATGAAGGCGTTTTCGGAGAAGGAGTTGGTGTAGAGGACGGGCTCGTCAACGTTTTCGGGGTAGGAGGGGACCTGGCTGAGGGCGTTGTTGACGCGGAGGAGGGCTTCGTTGACGTCGATGCCGAAGGGGAATTCGAGTTCGATGCTGGCATTGCCGGTGGAGGCCGACGAGGTCATGCGCTTGAGGTTGGGGATGCTGCGCAGGTAGTCCTCCTGTTCGATGATGATTTCTTTTTCGACGTCCTGTGGCGTGGCACCGGCCCATTGGGTTTCAATGGAGATGGTGCGCGCGTCGAGGTCGGGGATCATCTGCACGGGCACGCGGGTGGCGGCGATGATGCCGAGCAGCATGACCATCAGCATGACGACGGTGACGAGGGTGCCGCGGTTAAGGAGGGAGGACAGCATGAAAGGCTAAGGGATAAAGGATAAAGGCTAAAAAAATGCGATTGATCAGGGAGCTGGGAGGATGGTGACGGGCTGGTCTTCGCGGAGGGATTCGTTGCCTTGGAGGATGATGGTGGTGCCGGGTTCGAGGCCTTCGAGGATGGTGATGGTGTCGTTGAGGGCCTGGCCGGTTTTGACGAGCTGTGAGCGGACGGTGGCGATGGGGCCGTCGGAGTTTTGAACGATCCAGACTTTGGAGGTGCCGTTGGGGAAACGGACGATGGCGTCGCGGGGAATTTGCAGGGCTTGGTCTTTGCTGCGGAAGCTGAGGGTGGCGCGGGCGGACATGCCGGGGGCGGCAAGTTTTTCGGGGTCGGTGAGGTCGAGGCGGACGAGGAAGGTGCGGGAGACGGGGTCTTTGGCGGGAACGCGGGTGGCGACTTTGGCTTTGAGCGGGGTGTCGGCGTAGGCGTCGAGGTGGACGGTGACGGCAGTGTTGTCGTTCAGCTGGGCGTAGATTTCTTGGGGAGCCTGGAGGTCGAGGTGGAGGTGGGTGGTTTCGACGAGTTCGAGGACGGGGGTGCCGGTTTGCACCCATTCGCCTTCTTCGCTGAGTTTCTGGCGGATGACACCGTCGAAGGGGGCGATGAGTTGATGACGGGCAAGTTGCTCTTTTTGTTCGCGGAGCTGGACCTGGGCGCGGGCGAGGTTGGCGGTTTGGATGCGGACGGCGGTTTCGCGGGTTTGGGCTTCGGATTTGGAGAAGCCACCGACTTTGGCGAGTTCGCGGACTTCATCGAGCAGGCGTTGGGCTTCGGTGAGTTCGGTTTGGGCTTGCTGGGTTTCGACGGTGACGCGTTCAAGTGCGAGGCTGGCGAGGGCGGGGTCGAGTTCCATGAGGACGTCGCCGGTTTTGACGGTTGAGCCGGCATCGACGGGGAGTTTGAGGATGAGGCCGCTGGCGCGCGAGGAAAGGCTTGCCTGGCGTTTGGGGACGATGGTGCCCGTAAGGTCGAGGGTGGTGACGACGTGATCGACGACGGCTTGGGCGGTGGTGACGGGCTTGGGGGCGTCCTGATTTTGGGCGTTGATGGCTGCAACGGGCAGGGCCAGCCAGGCCAGGAGGGAAAGAAGACGTCGAGGCATGATGCCTGACACTATGGGGAGGATGGCGGGGGTGGCAACGTTGGGATGGAGTTGTGCAGGTTTGATGCAGCAGTTCGTGAGATGACCTATTGGATTTCAAACATTTTGGCGAGAGCCGCGCGAATATTGGTCATTTCTGCTGCGGTGAGCTTCCCGATGGGGCCTTGCAATTCGTGGTTTTGTATGGCCTGAATGCCCTGAACGTTTGCGTAGGATGTTTCTCTGAGAAATGTTTTTTTCGTGAGGGCTATTTCATACCAACTGTTTCGATAGGCGGTGGTTATCGGGATACAAATGGTGAGGGCGCGCGGGGCATCTTCGTCGCTCATCGAGACGACGGCCATCATACGCATTTTTCCTGAGTAGCCGAGGTCAACGCGATAGACTTGACCCGGTTCAGTCTTCATAGCAGTCGTCCAAGGCAGACTGTCGTTGTTTAGGCGAGAGCAGAAGGTCGGTGTTGTCTTCCTTCAGTGGTAACACGACTGAAAATGGCAATCCACGACGGAGTCGAACTTGGGTTAGAAACAGTCGAATGGCTTCGGAGCTGGAAATGCCGAGAGCATCAAAGACAGCGTCGGTATCGGACTTTAGGGATTGTGGGATTCTGGCCCGGACGGTTGCTTCTCTCGTAGCCATGTCCAATTGTAGCTAAATGTGGCTACAATTGCAAGGCTTTTGGAAATTCGAAATTTTTAAGATTGAAAGGTGTGGGATTTTTGCCGCGAAGGATCACAAAGAACACAAACAAGGTGAGGTTTTTCGGGATCAATGTGAATGGCCCATTTGCCATTTTGGGAAGGGATCGGGGAATTTTTGCCAGGCGTTGGGGCCTTTGGAAAATTCTTTGTCGGTGAGGAGACAGGTGTCGAGTTTGGCGATGAGGTCGGGTTGGTTCATTTCTTTGCCGATGATGACGATTTCCTGTCGGCGGTCGCCGTAAGGGGTTTGCCAGCTGGCTTGGATTTCGTCGCGTTCGGCGGGGGATTGGGGCCAGTCGGATTTGGGGATGGCGGCCCAGAAGTGACCGATGGCGTTGGTGGTGCGCAGGACGCCGGCTTGGGAAATGAAGCCGGCGAGGTCAGGGCGGGTGGCGAGCCAGAAGAGGCCTTTGGCGCGGATGACGCCTTGCCAGTGGGAGTGGCAGAAGTCGGAGAAACGTTGCGGGTGGAAGGGGCGGCGGGCGCGGTAAACGAAGTGGGTGATGCCGTATTCTTCGGTTTCGGGAGTGTGGTGCTGGAGACTATCGAGCCAGCCGGTGGATTGTTCGGCCTGGGCGAGCTGGTAGAGGTTGGTGCCGAGGATGTGGTTGAGGGGGATGGCGCTTTGGGTGGTGTGGTGGATGGTGGCGGCGGGGTTGAGGGCGCTGATGGTGGCGCGGATTTCCTGGAGTTCGGCGGGGGTGACGGTGTCGGTTTTGTTGATGAGGATGACGTTGGCGAATTCGATCTGGTCGACGAGCAGGTCGACAATGGTGCGGGTGTCTTCTTCACCGAGGGCTTGCTGGCGTTGCTTGAGGGTCTGGGTGGTGCGGAAGTCGGTGAGGAAGTTTTTGGCGTCGACGACGGTGACCATGGTGTCGATGTTGGCGACGTCGCTGAGGGATCGACCGTTTTCGTCTTTGAAGGTGAAGGTTTCCGCGACGGGCATGGGCTCGGAGACGCCGGTGGATTCGATGACGAGGTGGTCGAAGCGGCCTTCGCGGGCGAGTTTGTTGATCTCGATGAGGAGGTCTTCGCGCAGGGTGCAGCAGATGCAGCCGTTGGACATTTCGACCATTTTTTCCTCGGCTCGGGCGAAAGCGGCGTCGCCGTTTTTGACGAGAGCGGCGTCGATGTTGACCTCGCTCATGTCGTTGACGATGACAGCGACGCGTTTGCCTTCGCGGTTACGCAGGATGTGGTTGAGGAGGGTGGTTTTACCGGCGCCGAGGAAGCCGGAGAGGACGGTGACGGGGAGGGTGGCTGAGTGCATTAACGCAAGTATATTGCGTGAATGGGTAATGCAACTGATTTGCGCTATTGTTTGGCGAGTATAAAAGCCGGTGAGGGTGAGGAGGATGGAGCAGGGCGCCCAGAATGAGGGCGGATGTCTCTCCTGGGCGGGATCAGAAGCGGTAGGTGAGGCGGACGCGGAAGGTGCGGGGTTCGCTGGGGTGGAGATGGATGTCGTCGTAGCCGGCGGTGGGTTCGCCGGGGAGGCGGCTGGTATAAAAATATTCGATGTCGTTGTCTTTGCGGTCGAAGAGGTTGAGGCATTCCAAGGCGGCTTCCCACTTGGTTTGGCGGTAGCCGATGCCGGCGTTGAAGAGGATGCTGGTTTTGCCTTTGATGCTGTTGTCTTCGATGAGGGGTCGGCTGTCGAAGGCGCGGGCGCGGAGGGTGGCGAAGGGGCCGGTGTCAGCTCCTTGGGCACCGAGGGTGATGCCGCCGCTGAACATGAGGGGGACACTGCTGGGGATGTAGTCGTCGTTGCCGGAGTCGGTGAAACGGGCATGAGTGAGGGCGAGTTCGGCGTCGAGGGTGAGCCATTTGGCGGGACGCCAGTAGTTGGCGAATTCGAGGCCGAAACGACGGGAGCCGGGGCCGGGTTCGTTGGCGCCGGCGTCGCCGATGTAGACGAGTTCGCTGTCGCTTTCGATCCAGAAGAGGGAGAGGGTGCTGGTGAGGGTGGGGATGGCCTGGTTGCGGATGCCGAGTTCGGCGCTTTGGGTGCGGACGAGGGGATCGACAGGCGGAACGGGGTCGCCGGAGTTGGGGTCGATGGTGGTGTTGACGCCGCGGGCGTCGTTGCTGTGGAAGCCGAGGCCGTAGTTGAGGTAGAGTTCGGTTTCGTTCCAGGGGCCGAAGATGAGGCTGATTTTGGGGCTAAGGATGGCGTCGAGATCGTCGCCTTCGTTGGCGGTGAGGTTGCTCTGGCGGGTGTCGAAGTAGAAGAGGTCGCCGCGCAGGCCGAGGTTGGTGCGGAACCAATCCTGCCAGTGGATGGTGGTTTCGGCGAAGAGTCCGAGGCTGGCTTCGTAGACGGCATCTTCGCGGATGGTTTGGAAACGCTGGCGGTTTTGGGTGCGGTAGAGGCCGATGTCGCCGATGAGGTCGTGGCGGGTTTGGAGGCCGAGGGTGTAGTCGGTTTTTTTGCCAAACAGGTTTTGGTTCTCCCAAGTGCGGGCGACGTTGCCGCCGAGGATCCAGCGGTTTTCTTTTTGCTGAAACTGGTCACCGCGTTCGGGGTAGTCGAGGAAGTAGGTGAAGTTGGAGTAGAGGTCGAGGTCGTAGTAGATGGCGTAGAGATTGCCTTTGGTGGTGACATCGCCGTCGCGGGTT
Organism: Phragmitibacter flavus; assembly: GCF_005780165.1. NCBI lineage: Bacteria > Pseudomonadati > Verrucomicrobiota > Verrucomicrobiia > Verrucomicrobiales > Verrucomicrobiaceae > Phragmitibacter > Phragmitibacter flavus. The sequence goes on from NZ_VAUV01000015.1 coordinate 59,375, forward strand.
TGGAAGGTGAGGTTGAGGCTGTAGCGTGAGGACTCTCCGCCGGTGGTGGGGTCGACGTGGCCGAGTCGGTCGATGCGTCCGTCGTTGATGGCGCGTTGGGGGATTTGGTCGCTGGAGGTCCAGTCGGCCTGGTAGCCCATGAAGGTGGCGGTGAAGAAGTTGTCGTCGTCGCCGCGGAAGTAGCGGAGCAGTCCGTTCCAGCGTTCGAAGTCTTCGGGGAGGGTCCAGGGTCCGTCGTAGGTGTTGTATTCGAGGGCGTAGGTGAGGGATTGCTGGATCTTTGGCATGAGATCGGTGGTGGGATTTTTGGGATCGAAGGGCGGGGCGATGGTGGGATTGAGGTCCACCGTGCCGGCGATGAGGGCGCGGTAGTAGTTGTTTTCGCCGGCTTCAATGGTGACGAAGTTGTTGGGGAGTTGATTGAAAAGAAGGAAGTCGGCGCTGCCGGCGGTGGAGAGATCGCCTTGGGCGGCGGTGAAGGTGCCTTTGGTGAAGTTGACGCCGCTGAGGAGTTCGGGAATGAGGGGGTTGAGGTCGGTGTAGCCCTGGCCGTGGGCGTGGGTGCGGAGGTTGAGGGGCATGCCTTCGAGGGAGGTGGCAAAGTCGGCGCCGTGGTCGAGGTTGAAGCCGCGCAGGAAGTATTGGTTGGCTTTGCCGCCGCCGGCGTGTTGGGTGATGATGACGCCGGGAATGGTTTCGAGGATTTCGCCGCGGCGTAGGACGGGACGGGCGAGGAGGTCTTCGGAGCTGGCATAGCCGGTGGAGGCGGCGGTGGTTTGGCCGAGGAGGTCTTCGGCTTTGCCGGTGACGGTGATGGTTTGGAGTTCCTCGGTTTGCTGGGCGAGGGTGTGGGTGGAGATTGTTATGGCGGTGAAGAGAATGGCGAGAGGTGAATGGAAGCGTTTCATGGGATGGAATGGAGAGCGGTGGAACGGGGCTTGGGACTGGTGACCGACATGACGCCGGTGGACCGATTGGATGTGGTTGTCTGACGCGGCGGAGGTTGTTCGAATGAAGATGGATGACAGATGCTGATTCGGCGATCCGTGAAACGTCGACATGTTTTTAGGTCGACCAAGGGCGCAGCGGAGGTGAGCGGTCATTCGTTGGGAATGACGGGAAAGCTTAGACGCTTCGAGGGGGTGGGCTTGGCGGCGCGATGGACCAGGTGGGGCCGGGAGGGGCCTTCGGTTCGGAGATGTGGTCCTGAATGGGGAGGTGATGGACAGGCAATTTCACTGGCGACCACGCGATGGCGAAAATTTTCTTTTCTTGGATGTCCAGGGATGGGAGAAAGGGGTCTTGGGGGGTGGGCAGCGATGTGGTGGCGGTCGAGTGATATTGCGTCATCGCATCAGCGACGCTTTGCCAGGTGGTTTGATCGCCGAGGGTGCTGATGACGGCGGCGGTGATGGTGCCTTGTTGCTGGACTTCTGTGCTTACGAGCTTGCCCATGGTCATGACAGCGACCAATACCAATGGCCCGCCCACGAGCTGGAAGAGGGCGAGGAGGTAGAGGTGGCGGGTCATGAGAGAGTCTGGAAGTCTGGCAGACGGGGAACGGTTGTCATCAGTCTTTATGCCAACTTTTCAAGTGGCCACGGATTCAAAGTTTTGGAGGGGCTTTTTCGAGCATGTATTGGGCAATTTTGCGAAGGTTGTCGTCGCCGAGGTGGGCGAAGGGGGGCATGGGCGGGAGGTTGGGGCGCTTTTTGCCGGGGGCGCGTGCCCAGGTGACGATGCCTTCGGGGTTGTTGGCGTAGAGTTGGGCGATTTCGGCGAGGGAGGGTCCGACGAGCTGGGTGGCGGGGGCGTGGCAGGCAGCGCAGGAAGTGAAGAGTTGTTCGCCGGTTTGCGGGGCGGTGACCTCGGTGCCTTCGGGGTGGTTTTTGCGGAATTCGGCGAGGGCGGTTTGGTAGGCATGGGTGCGCTGTTTGATCTCGGATTGATGGCTGGCAAGGGCGGCTTCGCGATAGAGGTGGCGTCCGCTGCCCATGCCGAGGACGACGAAGCTGAAGAGGATGCAGATGATGAGGTAGCGGTTGCCAACGAGGTGGTCGGGGGCTTTGGTTTCGCGAAGGATCAGCCAGAGGACGAGGGCACCGAGGGAGGCTCCGGAGAAGATGACGACGTAGAGCTGGGTGGTGACGCCGATGGAGGGGAGGGTGAAGAGGAGGATGGGGCCGATGAGGAACTGCATCATGGTGGGCACGGCGGCGGTGCGGTAGAAGAGGCGTTTGAGGTCGGCTTTGCTGTGGTCGGGGAGGTGCGTGATGTTGTAGGTTTTGCGTCCGAACCAGCCGACCATGAAGAGGGAGGCGATGGCGATGGAGGCGAGGAGGAAGTGGAGGTAGCGCGGCAGGACGTTGCCGATTTTGAGGCTGGAGAAAAAGCCCTGCACTTTTTCCCATTCGCTGGGGAAGAGCATGAGGTTGATGTTGGCAAGGAAGATGAGGGGGATGAAGAGGAAGTGGAGGGCCATGAGGAGGCCGATGGCGAGGTGGAGGGTTTTCCATGCGCCGGTGTTCCAGCGGTGCCAGGTGTATTTGTGGAGATAGGCGAGGAGGAAGGCGCTGATGACGGTGGGGACGATGAGCAGCCAGGCGTGGCCGGTGAGGGAGTTGGCAGCATACCACTGCATGGTGTAGACGAGGTTGATGCACAACAGCGGGCCGATCCCCATGACGACGGCGAGGCTTTTGTTTACGGTGACGGTTTTGGTGATTTCGTAGGCGAGGCTGTCCCATTTTTTCTGGCGCAGGCCGAGCCATTCAAGGAAGACGGCGATGAAGCTGCCGCCCACCATGAGGTTGACGAAGAAGATATGGATGAGGAAGAAGAGGACTAGCAGGACCTTGAGGACACCTTCAGGAATGGGAAGAGGCAGGGCGAGGTCGCGCGGGACGGGGGTGTTGGCGATGAAGTAAGGCAGGTTCATGGAGGGAAAGGAAGGGAGATCAATTGGCGGTGACGTTGGCGGGCGCGGGCGGGAGTTGTTCGAGTTCCTGAAGGGTCCAGGGGGCGGTGCGGTTGGCTTCTTTTTCGCGGATGATTTTGACGGATGTGGGGTCGACGGGGGAAGCGCCGGAGCCCCATTCGTGGCGGAGGTGGGTGAGGACGGCGGCGATTTCTTCGTCGTTGAGGGTGGGGGCGTGACCGGGCATCATGCCGTTATAGGGGGTGCCGTTGACTTGAATGGGGCCGGTGAGTCCGTGGAGGATGACGCGGACGAGGCGCTCCGGGTTGGGGGCGGAGATCCAGTCGGAGTCTTTGAGGGGCGGGAAGGCTCCGGGGATGCCGAGTCCGGTGGGTTGGTGACAGGCGAAGCATAACTGGTTGTAAACGGTTTTTCCGGCAGCGAGGACAGCGGGATCGGGTGGCGGGGTTGTTGTGGCACTGCTTTGGAGGAGGGGTTCGTCGGGCGCAGGGTTTGGCGGTTGGGGGAGGCGGATGCCGGCGGTTTAGGCACCTTGGAGGGGCTGGCGGGTTTGGCGCAGGTCCTGGAGGTAGGCGACGAGGGCTTCGGCTTCGCTGCGGTTGCCGGGGAAGGGGGGCATGAAGGTGCGGGTTTGGTGCATGTTGGCCATGAAGGCGGTCATGGCGCCGTCGTCCCAGGGTTTGTCGTGGCCATACATGGTGGCGAATTTTTCGAGGACGCCGTTCATGCCGGTGGTGCTGTGGCAGCGGGAACAGGCGATCATGAAGACGTCCTGACCGGCCTGGATTTGGTTTTCGGGGGTGGCTTCGCGATGGGCGACGTAGGTGGCGTGTTTGAGGATGCCTTCGCTTTGCAGGAAGGCGAGTTCGTCTTTGAGGACGCCGTTGGAATACATGTATTCGCCGATGACCCAGGGTTTGCGCATGAACTCGCGGGCGCGTTCGAAGTGGCCGAGCAGCCAGATGCCCATGAAGCTGGGGATGAGGAGGGCCCAGCGGGGGATGAGGTTGGCGAAGGAGAGTCCACCGACGGCGATGAGGAGGAAGGAGACGAGGGTCCAGCCAAGCAGGACGGAGAATTTGTCATACCAGCCCATGAACTCCTGGGAGAGCAGGGCGACGGAGCTGTTGGCCTTCATGACATCGGGGACGTTTTGCCAATACCAGAGGCCGAAGAGCAGGGTGAGGAGCATGCCGATGAGGGTGAAGTGGGAGAGGCGGTAGACGAGCCAGGAGCGGACGGCGGGCTGCTTTTTGGTGAAGTAGAAGGAGCAGAACCAGACGAAGACGGCGCCGGTCATGAGGGCAAAAAAAGTGCGGAAGCCGAGCTGCGGGAGATAGAGCGGGTTGACCATGGCGTCGATGAAGGCGCGGGTCTGGCTCCATTCACCGGGTTTCATCATGAAGCCGAGCACGGCGACGATGAGGGCCATGGTGAACCAGGACATGATGCTGAGGGCGAGTCCGATTTTTATGTGTTTTTTCTTTTGGGCGTCGGTTTTGGCACTTTTCCAACTGAGGAACCACCACATGATGAGGCTGACTTCGGTGATGAAGACGAGCCATTCGGCGAACCAGCCCCAGAAGAACACGCGCAGCAGGCTGCCGATGGCGAAGGGGGCGAAGACGGAGGTGGAAACCCAGATGCCGACGCCGGTGAGGGCACCGACGGTGGTGGTGACGATGAAGACGACGAAGGTGACCTTGTAGGCGAGCTGGTCGATGTCGGGCCGGTTGTTTTTGTGGGCCCACCATTCCATCCAGGTGAGGATGGGGTAGGCACCGACGGCGAGGGGGTGGTTGATGAGGACGTGAATGCAGGCGATGACGCCGATGATCAGTCGTCCACCGGCGATGTGGTCGATAAAATAGGGTGGGAAATCCATGCCCTTAGTTTCGGCGCGGATGAGGGCGCTGAAAATGTGGCAAGATGTCGCAGGATTTACCGTTTTTCGATGATGGTGCGAATTTTGTCACCCAGTTGCGTGACGAAAGGTTTGTGCATTTCGTTGAGCATCATCACGAATCGCTGGTCGGCGCTGGCAGGGTTTCCGCCACCTGGGAAGGGTGGCTGGGGGTCGTATTGGCCGAGGAGCTGGACGCCCTTGGCATAACCGTCCCCACGGTATCGGCGAACGAGTTCAAGGGAGAGGTCGAGGCCTGCGGTGACGCCGGCAGCGGTGGCACGGTTGCGGTCGAACACGACGCGTTTCTGGCTGGGTTTGGCTCCAAAGATGGGGAGCAGTTCAAGGGTCTGCCAATGGCTGGTGGCTTCGTAGCCATGGAGGAGGCCGGCGGCACCGAGCAGCAGTGAACCCGTGCAGACGCTTGCGGTCAGGTCGGCTGTCTGCCCGGCTTTGCGGATGAAAGCAAGGGTTTCTGCATCATCGAGAATTTGCACGACGCCCTGAGTGCCGCCGGGGACGAGGAACAGGCTTGGTTTTTCCGGGAGTTGATCGAAGCTGAGATGGGGGGTGACCATGAATCCTGATTCGGTGATCACCGGGTCGGTGGTTTTGGCGATGAATTTTACGGTGGCTCCGATCATGCAGGAGAGGGCGTATTCGGGACCGATGGCGTCCATGGCGGTGAAGCCTGGGTAGAGAAGGATGAAGATGGTTTCACTGCCTGCGCGCAACAGGTCGGCTTCTGAAAACGGCGTGGAATTGGTTGGAGGCACGGCGGGGGTGTTTTGTGAAAGGAGCGGCAAGGTCATGGTGCCTGCCGCCGCCGTAACGGCGCGGAAGAAGTGTCTTCGGGAAGTCGTGTTGGGAGAGTTCACTTAATAGTAATAGTTCCCCATGAAGTGTTCGATTTGCAGATTCTCCTTGCTGGATAGGTTTAGCTGCTGTCGCGGCAACCATTCGACTGAGCCATCTGACCAAGCCCGGTTCATGCCCTCAATCTCTCGTTCTTCAAAGCGAAAGTCGGGATGGCGGACGCCGCGTTGGCTATGGAAACATTCGAAGCGTCGTTCGCCTGCGCCGCGGAATTCGGAGAGGATATCACACCAGAGGACGCCACGCCGCAGGTTGTTTCTGGGGGCGGTGTGTTTGGGATTGGTCAGTTTGGCCATCCCGCTGAGGATCAACTGCGATTCTTCCAGCCCACCGAGATACATGTAACCCGTGTAAACCCCTCCACCAGCGGTCATTCCTTCGGCATATCCTGATTCCCTGGCGGCGGGGCAGTTATACCAATCAGGCTGTTGTGCACGTCTGGGCCAGGTGCTGACTTTGCCTTCAGGAACCGGCATGTTGATATACTCGCCCATGGCTTGGAGCCGCGCGGCGCTGATGGTGCTGGGAATGAGACCTTCCACTGCGGGGAAGATGCCGTGATCTCCGTAGTAGAGTATGTCGGCCGCTGCCAGGCTCTTGATGTTGGCAATGCATTTGGTGCGCAGCGCCTGGTGCTTGATCCGGGCATAACCTGCAGTCGCCAAAAAGGAAAGCACGGCAATGATAGCCATGGCCACAAGCAATTCCACGAGGGTGAAAGCCCGGGGAGTGCATGGGGAGAACCGGGCAGCTGACCGTGGCATGGTGCCTCTCGTTATTTTGGTGGAGCGGTCCAAGAAGCTGAAAAGGAAAGGGTCAAAAGAACTTTCTTCTGCGCCACACGACGGCTACCAAGGCTGACATGATCAGCAGTGCACGTGAGGGCTCAGGCACCGCCGACGTCGTGGCTGTCATGCTGAAAGTGCCGAATTTGGTGCCAATGGTTGATGTCTGGTCGAGAAGGAACAGGCCTTCACCGACAAGAAGATCACCGGCAATGGAGAGTATTCCGTTGTTATAAGTGATGTTGGGATTCCCCAACGTTGCAAATTCTGCGTGCAAGAAGTCGATGTTCGAAGTGAGAACCAGTTGAGTCCCGTTGTATCGAAGTCCGAAATCACCATAGAGCAATACACCGGTGAACGGACCGCCCCAGCGTTGCATTCCGGTGAAGGCGATTTGCTCGCCCAAAGTGGTATTTCCTGTGAAACCAAAGGCGTTGTTAGAAACTGACCAACTTCCGAGAATGTTGGCGGGATCGATGTCAAGAGTGGTGGCCAAACGGGTGCGGCTGCTTCCAACCATCCCAGGAGTGGTTCCGCCTGCGTTGTTGAGCGGCACTTCTCCGAAAGGGCGGATTGAGTCCGTCACGATGACTCGGCCAGGAGTATTGCCACCGCCGGGCGTGGTCGATGTTCCCAAAGTGCCCGATTGTCCAGAGACACGGTTGTAAGGTGCATCACCCGCAGTCGATCCGGAGAGTATTTGCGCACGAGTTTTGGAGCCGCCGAAATTGGAGTCCAGCCAGCCGAGAGCGTCGGAAAATCCTTCATCTACGGTCCAAGTCGCGGTTCCGCCAGCAATCGTCGCGGCTGGCAAAGTTGCAAATGACGTGACGCCAAGGGCGGCGAGTCCTGCTATGGCGGTTTTAAAGGGCTTGTGCATGTCGAGAGGGATAAGCGATTCTTCACCTGCTCGATGCGGGCGTGATGCGCAATGCTTTGCATGGGGGTGCGACAACTTGCCGCACCCGGGAAGGGGAGGTATCACCATGCATTGGGCAACGGGGGCCGTGCCGCTTCATTCGGTCAATCGACGATGGCGGCTCTCAGCGGATTGGGGCGTAGCGGTTGAGTTTGCGTTGCAGGGAACGGCGGTGGATGCCGAGCACTTCGGCGGCTTGACTGATGTTGCCGTGGCAGTCGGAGAGAACACGTTGGATGTGTTCCCATTCGACTTTGTCGAGGGTGGGAGCGGAGTCGGGGGGTGGGGTGTCGATGGGTTGGCCTTCGATGGCGGCGGCGATATGGTCGGCGTTGACGGGTTTGGCGAGGTAGTCGGAGGCTCCGAGGCGGATGGCTTCGAGGGCGGAGGGGATGCTGCCGTAACCGGTGAGGACGATGAGGCGGGCGGTGGGGAGATGTTGGTGAATGGACTGGACGGTTTCGATCCCGCTGATGCCGGGCATGCGCAGGTCGATGACGGCGGCGTCGATGGGGTTGGTTTGCAGGTGCTGGAGGGCGGTCGCGCCGTCGGGGACTTGATGGCAGTGGTAACCGCGCCGTTGCAGGGCGAGGGCGAGTTGTTCGCGGAAGACGAGGTCGTCGTCAACGAGGAGGATCCGCTTCATGATGAATGGGGCAAGGTGAGGGGTTGAAGGGGTTATTCAACTGGCTGTGGTGTGGTGTTTTGTCGCATGGTTGGGGAGGGTGAGGGTGAAGGTTTCTCCGCCGCCGGGGGCTGGGGTGAAGTGGAGGCTGCCGCCGAGTTGATGGGCGAGGAGTTTGACGAGGTGGAGGCCGAGACCCATGCCCTGTCCGGGGGGTTTGGTGGTGAGGAAGGGTTCGCCGAGGTGGCGGCGGATGGCGGCGGGGATGCCGTGGCCGTGGTCGCGCACGGTGAAGTGGATGTGGTGGGCGTCGAGCTGGGCGTTGATGTCGACGGGTTGATGATGGGTGGAGGACTGGAGGGCGTTGCGGATGAGGTTGCCGAGGGCTTCGCGGATGGCCTGGAGGGGAAGGTGAATGGGGTGGGGATGGTGCCAGTGGAAGAAGCAGCGGGTTTGGTCTTCAGGGTTGAGGTGTTCGAGGAGTTGGGTTTGGAGTTCGGTGAGGTGGAAGTTTTGGGTGGGGATGGGGGTGAGTTCGGGACGGAGCCGGGAGAGGATTTGCTGGCAGCGTTCGACCTGGCTGTTGATGGTGCGGGCCATTTGCGTGAGGTCGTGGTCGGCTTCGTCGTTCTGGAGTTCGAGTTCCATTTCGCGGCTGACGACGGCGATGGTGGAGAGGGGGGTGCCGAGTTCGTGGGCGGCTCCGGCGGCGAGGGTGGCGATGCTGTGGTGACGGCGTTCTTCGGCGAGGTGTTCCTGGGTTTGGCGCCGGGTGCGCATTTCGCGGCGCAGCTGGCCGCGCAGGCGTTGGACGAGGTGGATGAGGGTGCTGCTGATGAGGAAGAAGGCAACGATGCGTCCAACCAGGAGGTGATCGGCGCTGAGGGGCTTGCCGTTTAGATGGAGGAGAGGATGATGGTGTTGAATGAGGACGAGCAGGGAGATGAGGCCGACGAGCATGAGCAGCCAGGCGGAGAGTCGGCTGAGGGTGAGGGCGGCAAGGACGGCGTTGAGGAGAAGGAAAAGGGTGAAGGGGTTTTCGGTGCCACCGGTCCAGTAAAGCAGGGCGGCGAGGAGCAGGGTGTCCCAGGCCATGACGTGGGGGACGGCGCTGATGCTGAGCCAGGTGCCTGCGCGGCGGAGGAGGATGAGGAAGAGGTTGGTGAGGGCGGTGGTGCCGATGATGAGCAGCACGGGCAGCCACTGAATGTGGACCTCAAGGGTGAAGCGGGCAGTGAGGATGGTGACGAACTGGCCGAGGACGGCGAGCCAGCGGAGGCGGATCAGGGAGTCGACGGCGAGGGTGTCGAGAACGGGCAGGCCTTGCTCCGGGTTGGTGACTGGGACTGCGGCGGTCACAAAGTTCGGCGTGGTAATTGGGGAAAGAATTTGCGGCGTTCTTGAGGGAACGCCGCAGGGTAAGATTGGCCCTGGCTCAGGTGTGAGAGAGGGGGTGATGGCGCAGACTGGCGGTGTTATCTAGGTGGACGTTCCACTGCCAGTCGTTTTGGTGGCCGCAATTGGGTTGGCCCGATCAAAATTTGTATTCAAAACCGGCGAAGAAGGAGAGGGGCTCGCCGGGGTGGAAGACTTGGGCGGGGCCGAAGGAGGTTCGGGCGTCGGCGATGGGTTCTGCGGAGGAAGCGTAGTTTTCATCCGTGAGGTTGCGGGCTTCGGCGAAGATCGTCCAGCCTTTGGGGCTGCGGTAGCCGAGTCGGAATCCGAGGATGGCATAGCCGTCGGCATAGAGGCTGTTGGCATAGTCGGCGGGGAGTTTGGAAACCCACTGGAAGTTGGGTCCCATGTAGATGCCGTTGCTGAGTTCGAGGAGAAGTTCGGCGCGGTAGAAGAATTCCGGGGCTCCTGCGAGCTGGTTGTCGCCATAGGATTCGCTGTTGTCGAAACGGAAGTCGTTCCAGTTGAAGATTTGTTTCAAGGTTAGCTGGCTTGCTTCATGGGCTTGAACGGGCATCACGGCTTTGGCTGACTTCGCGCTGGTGGCGATGGCCATGGCGGGAGGGCTGCTTTGCCAGAGGACGGTGTCCAATCCGAACTCGATGCCTTGATGATGGGTGTCGGGTCCGTTGATGGTGCCGAGGGGGTTGCCGGCGGAGTCGTTGAGGGTGAGCAGTTCGTTTTTGAGCCAGGAGTAGTAGTAGGCGATCTCCCACTTGAAACGTCCGGATTCGCCGCGGGTGCCGACTTCGATGGTAGTGGCGGTTTGTTCGGAAATTTCACGGGTGAGCACGTCTCCGGCGGGTCCGCCGAGACCGACGATTTCAACGGTGGTGGGGGGCTCGAAGCTGCGGCTGACATTGGCGAAAAGCTGGGTCCGCTGACTCAGTTCATAGAGGGCACCAAGTTTTGGACTGAAGCCGGTGTAGCTTTGATCGCGAGATTGGTCGCCGTTGGGATCGGTGAGGAAGTTATCGTCGAAGTTACGCACGGCATAAGTGAAAGAGGAGCCGAGGATGAGGGAGAATTGGTCGGTGAGGTAGTGTTGGTCTTCGATGTAGAAATCGTAGTTGATGGCGGTGGTGTCGCCGTCGCCGACTCTTGCGCCGCGTTTGCCGAAGTCGTTGATGAGACGTTCATCGTGGAGAAAGGTGGCGGCCGGAGCGAAGCCCATGGTGAGGCGGTTTTTGCGGCCGAAGAGGTCGGCTTCATTGAGATAGCGAAGTTCGCCGCCGAAGCTGTTGTAGGTGCCGTATCGGACGCCGAGGCCGTTGAGGAAAAAGGGGTTCCAGAACAGCGGGTGGTCGAGCAGGAAGTAGGTGTAGTAAAGGCTGGTCTCGAGGCGTTGTTCGCTGTCGATCTGGAAAGTGGTTTTGTTGGCGATGCGGAACCAGTCGACGTCGCGGCGTTGGTCGAACGCGATGGCGTCGGCGGAGGCGGCGCGTGGGTTGGTTCTGATTTGGTCAGCGGTGAGGTTGCCGGGAAGGGCCGAACGGCTTTCAACATAAGTGAGGAAGAAGCGGGTTTCGATGTCGTCGCTGATGCGATAGCCGAAGTTGCCGAAGAAACGGCGGTTGCGGAGTTCGGAGTGTTCCTGGAAGCCGTCTCGATTGAGGAAGGAGGTGCTGATGTAATAATCGAAGGGACCGCTGACGCCGCCGGAACTGATCTGGCCGTTGAGGTAACCGTAGCTGCCACCTTCGAGTCGAATTCGGAAAGGGTCGGCGGAGTAGCCGGTGGGGCTGACGAAGTTGATGGCACCGCCGAGGGTGGTGGAGCCGTAACGCAGGGCGTTGGAGCCGCGGAAGACTTCAACGTAGTCGAGCGAGAGCGGATCGATGGATTGGAAGTCACCGAAGCCGTCGGCGAGGGTGACGGGCACGCCGTCTTGCAGGAGTTTGATGCCGCGCAGGTGGAAGCCGAGGTCAAGTCCGCTGCCACGAATGGAGAGTTTCACTTCATCGCCATCGCTGCCGCGGGCGGGGGAGTAGACGCCGGGGATGCTGCTGAAGATGTCTTCGAAAGAGGAGGAGCGTCCGAGCCGGTAGGTTTCCGCATCGACGACGGAAGTGTTGCCAGGAGTGCGGGCGAGTTCGGTTCTGGCGGCGCTGGAGGAAGGGACGGTGAGGGAGGGGTTGTCTTGTGTCGCGTTGACGGTGACTTCGGGCAGCGTGGTGGTGGCAGGGAGTGAGGATTGTTGGGCGCTCAGCGGAGTGAGGCCGATGAGAATGGCGGATAACAGGAGTCGATGTTTCATGTGGATGTTTGGCGGTGTGTTTAGCTTGGGTTGAATGATTAGGAGGGGGAGTTTGAAAGGCTGAGGATGTGATAGCTGTCGGCGTCTTTACCGAGGGCTTTGATGGCGGTGTCTTTGGTGATAGGTTTGGAGGTGGGGGTGGCTTCGATGTGGAGATTTTGGATGCCTTGCTCCTCGCCTTTGGTGATGGTGACCTTGGTGACGCCATCGAGTTTGCTGAGGGCGGCCTTGACTTTGCTGGCGCAGGCGTGGCAGAAGAGACCGCTGATTTTGCCTTGGTAAGTGGTGGTGTTGGTTGGGTCGGCGGCCGGAAGTGGCAGAATGGTGGAAAGTGAGATGGTGATGATGAGAGTGAGTTGGAGGATGGATTTCATGGAGTGGTGGAGTGATGGAGTTGGGTTCTTGGTTCTTGGTTCTTGGTGCTTAGTTCTTAGTTGGGTAAGGAGCGATGGAGTGGGGGTCAGAGTTTTGGATTTTTGAGGAGGCGTTGGGTGTCTTGCTGGAGGCGCTCGCACATGAGGCTGGCGATCTCGGGTTGGGGGTGGAAGATGGAGTAGTAACCACGGACGTAACCTTCGCGGTCGACGAGCACGACGCGGAGGTCGTGGGCGTAGATGTCGAGGGGATGGAGGCGTTCTTCTTCGGGGATGGGCGAGGCGGGTTCGAGTCGCAGGCCCTCGGTCATGTATTGCCAGAGAGGTTCGCGTTTTCCGGTGAGGAACCACCAGGGATCGGCGGGTTTGAGGCCGATGCCTTCGGCGTAGGCGGCCATCGTGGCGGCGGTGTCATGCTCGGGGACGACGGAGATGGAGACTTGATGGAAGTCGTCCCGTTGACCGAACTGCTTTTGGAGTTTGAGCATCTCGCCAATGACGGCGGCGCAGCCGTGGGGGCAGATGGTGTAGATATAGGCGAAGATGCGAACCTTGCCATTCAGGCTGGCGATGTTGACAGGGCCGCCTGATCGCTCGGTGGCTTCGAGGTTGGGGGGGATCTGATGGTAGCGCAGCAGGGGACGTGCGGACGCGCTTTTGCTGCGCATCAGTTTGGTCGATGCCATGGAAGCAGCAATGACGAGGGCGCAGATGCCGCCGATGATGAACCAGAAGCGCCAGGGGTTGAAAGGGGCGGCAACTGGTGGTGGTTGGGATGCTTGCATGGAGTGGAATTACTCGACGGGGATTTTGAGGAGTTCGGCTTCAAGCCACATGCCCGTGCGGGCTTTTTCAGCGGCACGAATGGCGGCGACTTCGGCGGGGGTGACGGCGGGGGCGGTGTTGCCGGAGGCGGTGCGGGTGTAGGGGGGGATGTTGGCGATTTGTTCGTCGCTGAGGGTGCCTTGTCCGGGCATCACGGGGGGGGGGGGGGGGAAGGGGTTGCCGTTGATGTTGATGAGTCCGGTCATGCCGTGAAGCACAATGCGGATGAGGCGGTCGGGTTTGGCGGCAGTGACCCAGTCGGAGTTGGCGAGGGGCGGGGACATGCCGGGGAGGGCCATGCCGGGGGGGTGGTGACAGGCGGAACAGACGGGCATGTAGGGTTGCTGGCCTGCTTGTTTTTGTGCTTCGAGCGCGGTGTCCTGGGCGGGGGTGGTGGTGGTGAAGGCGAGGACGGCGATGAGGGGAAGGATGGATTTTGAAATGGTCATGATGGGTGATTGAGTCGAAGAAAGTTTTGATGGAATGACACGCAGGGTTGCACGCATGATGGGCGCGAGGCCGGCGTCGGCTGACTAAGTTGGTTGGCGGCACGCTGCGTTTTTTCTTGGCAGGCGACGAGCTGGTTGATCTCGCTGGATCAGTGATCAGTGTGTTGAAAAATCAACAGGCGCTGGGTCGTGGCGGCGGTGTGGGCGGGCGGCTGTGCCATTGGGTGGCAAGCAGGTGGATGAGCGCGGGATGTGGCTGGGCCTGAAAGTTGGTCGCTCGTGGATGGAAAGACGGGAGATTGCGGCGTTCACTGATCCATTTCGGAGCGGTGGAATCGAGCTTGCGGGAGTTGGAATTAGGGGTCGGCGCGGATGACTGGGGATCGCTTTTCTGGCTTGCAGCGATTTGCCGGCACATGGGGCACGGTTGGGTGCCGTTGAAGGTGTTGGCGATGCCTTCGATGAGGCCCTGTTCGGCGGTGTAGTCGGGCAGCATGGTGGCCCAGGCGACCATCTGCAACGCGCTCCAGTGCAGCCCGATGGTGATCATCAGGGCGGCAGCGATGGAGGCGCGTGCGATGGTTTGCATGAAGGGATGGCGGACTGAAAGATGGCTTATTCGCCTTTGTGCACGTTGTGACAGGCTTTGCAATTGCCGGCGAGTTGGAGCTCGGATTTGGCGTTGGGTTTTTTGTCAACGACGCCTTGAGCAGCGTTGATGAGTCGGGTGGTTTTTTCGGTCCAGCTTGCGTCGTCGCCTTGGGGCGGTTGGTTGGCGGGGAGGGATTTGAAGTAGGCGAGCAGTTCGGCGGCGTCAGCGTCGGTGCCTTGTCCAGTGGAGACTTTTTTGTGAAGACTGGTGGAGCCTTTCATGGCGGACTCCATGACGTCGCTGATGCTTTGTTTGTTGTTGTCGATTTCTGCGGCGTGGACGGTGATGAGAGCAAGGGTGAGGGAGGCTATGGCAAGGATGGATGTTTTCATGGGTGATGGATAACTAAACAGGGTGTAGGTGGTGGTGATAATCACGATAGAGTCAGCATGGGAAATGCGGACGGGGGACCGCCAACGATTGAATGGTGTAGGGGACAACCCAGTAAGGTTGAACAGTCCATGCGGGTGTGGCGCACGGTGTTTCCGTTGAGTTAGACGGATGCGGATGCTTAAGCCTCGCTGCGTCGTGGCGGCGGGGTCGGTGGAGAAAGCTGCCACTGGCTTGTCAGTGAATGGCGAAGCGCAATGGTCTGTTCCGGTGGAGCGGCTTTCCAGGAGACCGTAGGAAGGTCTCGGCAGGAGGGTAGGGCGAGCCAGTGAGGATGGATTTCGACTGGGGTCGTTGACGCCGGTTGCTGCTCCGACTCAGCCGTTTGGCTCTGCTGAATCTTAAGACACATCGGGCAGGGATGCTTGCCATCGAATGTGTCTTTGACGGCGTCCACCATGCTTTGGTTTTGCGAGTAGGTGTGCAGCATGTTGCCCCATGCGATCACTTGCATGACGCCCCAATGTCCGCCGACCAAATGAATGGCAGCGATCAGACAAAGGATGGTTTGAATGGGGCGTCTCACCGAGGGTGAGATGAGACACGATCCATTTGTGGTGTCAAGCGGGATTCGGAATACGGCAGAATAGAATCGCCCTCTCAGGTATTAGTTGCGAGGGAAAGTTTTTTTGCGTCCATGTGACAATTCCGTTGCCTGGCGAGAATAGGTTCCGCTATAACGATGTTAATGAAATCCCGGGTTGCTGCTTTTTTCTCTCTCATTCTATTGGCGCTTTTAAACGCGAGCGCAGAGGGGCAGGTGGTGATCAATGAGGTGATGGCGAGGGGGTCCGACCGGTTGTTGAAATGGTCGCCGACGGGGGTGCCGAAGCTGGGGTTTGGGAAGGCGTGGAATGACCCGACGTTTAATGATGCATCCTGGCAGACGGGGGTGGGGCCGTTTGGGTTTGGGTCGTTTACGAATGTATCACCGGCACCGGTGGTCGGGACGAACATGGCGACGCAGATGCAGAATCTGACGCCGACGATGTATCTGAGGAAGTCTTTCGCGGCATCGGCGGGGCAGGCGACCAGTGCTGCGGCGTTGTCTTTGGAGGTGCAGTTTAATGATGGGTTTGTGTGTTACATCAACGGTGTTGAGGTGGCACGGCGGAATGCGGGGCCGGTGAATGATTTTAAGTATCGGGATTCGTTTGCGGCGTCAGGAACTCCGGCAAATACGCAGAGCCATTTAACACCGTATCTGCGGACGGAGGTGCTGACGTTGCCGGTGGCGAGTTCGGTGTTGGTGACGGGGGACAATGTGATTGCGGTGCATGCGTTGAATTTTTGGGAGAACACGTCGGTTCACAACCAGTCGACGAATGCGCTGACTTCGATCAACAACAGCAACAATTTTTATTTTAAGGGGGATTTGAAGTTGTCGGGGGCGACATTGGTGGCGAACAACACGGCATGGAAATATTTTCCGGGAGTGGTGGAACCTTCGGGCGGGTTGTTTGATCCGACCTTGATGTTTCAGGCAAGGCAGAGTGTGCCGTGGGGAAGACCGTCTTTTGATGATGGGTTGTGGTCGACGGGATCGTCGCCGTTTGGTGCGGGGTCGCCTCCGGGCGGGGTGACATTGGGGACGAATTTAACGGGTCAGGTGACGGGCATGGTGACTTCGTTGTATGCGCGGGTGGTGTTTACGGCGACGGCGGCGGATGTGGCGGACCCGGCGGCATTGCAGTTGTTGATGGATTGGGATGACGGATTTGTCGCGTATCTGAACGGGGTGGAGGTGGCGCGGGACCGGCTGGAGCAGGCGAATGCATTTACGCCGCACAACGCGGTGGCATCGAGTGCGAGGTCACCGGGGAGTTATGCGACTTACAACCTGGATCCGCCGGGGAAGTTATTGATTGAGGGGCAGAACGTGCTGGCGGTGCAGGTGCATAACGTGAGTTTGGCGGACGGGGATTTGTTCATGAGGGCGCAGTTGCGGACGAATCCTGCGGGGACCAATCGGATGATGGTTCCGGCGGTTTCGACGTGGAATTATTTTTTGGGAGAGAGTGAGCCGGTGACGGCGGAGGATGAGAACATTGAGGACAATCCGGAGCCGCCGGAGGCTTCACCGGATTGGGTGGAGTTGCACAACAGCGGGGCGGTGGAGGTATCGCTGGCGGGGTGGGGATTGAGTGATGATGAGGATGAGCCGCACAAGTGGTCGTTTCCAGCGGGGGCGACCATTCCAGCCGGTGGGTATCTGGTGGTGATGTGCGATGATCTCGACATCACGGAACCGGCAGCGGGGGGATTTTATCATGCGAACTTCAAGTTGAGTGCGGATGGGGAGACGCTGGTGCTGAGCAATGCGGGAGGGGCGGCGATGAGCACGGTGACCTTTGGGGCCCAGACGGCGGCGGAGAGTTATGGTCGAAATGGAGTCGGATCGCTGGTGTTTTTTCCTGAGCCAACACCGGGGGCGGTGAACGGTGGGACGACATTGAGTGGTCGCGTGGCGGAGCCGACGTTTTCAGAGCCGGGAGGGTTCTATTTGAGCGGTCGGACGATCACGATGAGCTGTGCGACGCCGGGGGCGGTGATCCGATATACTTTGGATGGTTCGGAGCCGACGGAGACGAACGGCGTGGTGGGGAGTTCGGTTTTGATTACGGCTTCGAGCGGGGTGAGGGCAAGGGCATTTGTAAGTGGAATGATTGCTTCAAAGGTGGCGACGAGGAGTTACTTGATCAATGAACCGGTGGGGCGTCAAAGTGTCCCGGCGTTGTGTTTGGTGGGGGATCAGCAGAGGTCGCTTTACCGGCCGTTTGGGGTGATGGCGATTTCGGGTGGAGCGCAGACAAACTTTGTGGGACCCGCACCGACGGGAAACAATGGAATGTGGACGCAGACGGGGGCGACGCCGGGAACGGCGGTGGACTTGAATGCGTATAACAACGTGGTGCATCGGGGGCGGTTTACGGAGAAGCCGGTGAACATGGAGATTTTGCGGGCGGATGGGACGCCGGGACCGAACATTGAGTTTGGGTTGCGGGTGTCGGGGAGCAATCATGCGCGGCCGCGGTATCGGCTGGCGAATCAGAACCGGGCACCGGGGGCGTCACCTGCGCCGAATGACGGGGCCTGGCATCAGACGGATTTTACGCAGAAGCCGTCGTTCAACTTTTTCTTCCGCAATGATTTTGGGGGTGATCCGCTGGAGTGGCCGTTGTTTCCGGATTATCCGGTGAATGCGTTTCATGATGTGCGGGTGCGGGCGGGGAAGAATGATCCGAGCAATCCGTTCATTGAGGATGAATACATGCGGCGTTTGTTCATCAGCACGGGGCAGGTGGGGAGCCGGGGGATGATCAACACCTTGTATGTGAACGGCGTTTACAAGGGGTATTACAATTTGTGTGAGCATGTGAGAGAGGACTTTTTGCAGCGGCATCATGGTGGGGAAAATGCATGGGATGTGCGGCAGGTGACGGTGATCTCGAGTGGGGACGGACTGGCTTTTCAGGAGTTGATCACGTATTTGCGGAACAACTCGCAGGCGACGCTCGCGAATTATGAGGGCATGGCGACGAGGTTGGACATGGTCAATTTCGTGGATTATTTGCTGACCAACCTGGTGGGGGTGACGGGGGACTGGCCGCATAACAATTATATTTGTGCGCGGGAGCGGACGGTGAACGGAAAACACCGGTATTACCTGTGGGATGCGGAGGGGGCGTTTGGGGATTTTAGCGGCAACGTGCGGACGAACATGTTCGTGGCGGGCACGACGGGGGCGATTGTAACCACAAATCCAAGTGGGGCTGGGTTGGGGGAGGGGATTCGGATTTTGTATACTTTGTTGAGGCAGAGTCCGGAGTTTCGGCTGTTGTTTGCGGATCGAATTGAGAAGCATTTTTTTAATGGCGGGGCGTTTACGGGAGCCCGGGTGTTGGCGGGCTGGAATGCGATGAAGGCGGGGTTTGCGCCGTTGATAGCGCCGACGGCGGTGAATGACAAGGTGACGCCATGGTTCAATGGGGTGGGCAATGTGACGCGGTATTCGAGTGGTGGAGCAAATACGCCGAGCCGACGGCGGGTGTTGTTTGATGGATACACGGATGAGGTGGCCGGGGTGGAGGTGCCGGCGCATTTTGTGGCGGAGGGGTTGTGGCCGGCAACGAAGGCTCCGGTGTTTGGTCAGCACGGCGGAGTGGTGGCCCCGGGTTTCCAGTTGGAAATGACGAATCTGAACGCGGGTGGAACGATCCACTTTACGACCGATGGCAGTGATCCGCGTCTGGCGGGTGGAGGAATCGCGGGGGCGGTTTACGGCGGGGCACTGACGTTGACGTATCCGGGGACGATCAAGGCCCGGGTGCGATTGGACAACGGGGAGTGGAGCCCGCTGCAGGAGGCGTATTTTGACACAGGTTTGGCGGAACCGCTGATCTTCACGGAGTTGATGTATCATCCAGCTGACAACGGGTTGGTCGATGGGGATGAGTATGAATTTTTGGAGATCAAGAATGTGGGGACGCAGACGGTGTCGTTGGGTGGGATGACGTTTAGTTCGGGAATTGAATACACGTTTCCGGAGGGGGCGACATTGGCGGCGGGGTCGCATCTGGTGATTGCGAAGAGCATCAGCCGGATGGCAGAGCGGTATCCGGGGGTGACGGTGTTTGATGAGTGGGGGGCGTCGGGAACTTCGCTTTCGAACAGTGGGGAGATGGTGACGTTGATCAATGCCTTGGACCGGGTGGTGTTTTCGGTGACCTATACTGACAAGGCACCGTGGCCGACTTCGGCGGATGGGGGTGGACCGTCATTGGTGCCAGTGAGTCCAAACACGGTGCCTGAGCCGGACAACTCGATTTATTGGCGTGTCAGCTCAAGCACGCATGGAAGTCCGGGGATGGATGATCCTGCGCCGCCGGCTTTGCCGGTTTGGGTGAATGAGGTGATGTCGAATCCAGGGGTGTTTGACATGGATTGGGTGGAACTTTTTAATCCGAATGCGGTGGCGGTGGACATCAGTCACTGGTGGTTGAGCGACAGCAATGGCACGCCGAAGAAGTATCAAATTGCGGATGGGACCATTATTCCTCCGGGGGGATATCTGGTGTTTGATGAAGAGGATTTTGCGACCGGGTTGGTGCCGTTTTCGATCAGCAGCAACGGGGAGCGGGCGCGAATTGCCAGTGCGGATGCAGCGGGAAATCTGACGGGCTATTCGGACAGTCATGCGTTCGAGGCGAGTGAGCTTGGCGTGACGTTTGGGCGGTTCATCAACTCGCAGGGCAGTGTGTTTTTCCTGGCGCAGAAGACGGCCACTCCTGGGGCGATTAATTCTGGGGCGAGGGTGGGTCCGGTGGTGATGAGTGAGGTGCATTACCGACCACTTTCAGGTGGTGATGAGTTCGTGGAGTTACGCAACATCAGCAAACAGCCGGTGGCGTTGTATGACACGGCCAATCCGTTGAATACGTGGCAGTTTGACGGGATCAACTATGGGTTTCCGGCGAATACGGTGATCGCTCCCGGGGAGTTGATCTTGGTGGTGCCAATTGCGCCAGCGAATTATCGAACGAAGTATGGAGTGCCAGCGGCCACGCGAATATTTGGACCGTTCACGGGGGGCTTGAGCAACAGCGGGGAGTTGGTTGCGCTGGAGAAGCCGGGGGTGCCATTTCTAAATGATGAGGCGGTGACGGAGGTGCCATGGATCAGGGTCGATCAGGTGACGTTTGGAGTGTCATCTCCATGGCCGACGGCAGCCAACGGAACTGGGCCTTCGCTGGAAAAACTGGATTTGGCGATGGTGGGTGAAGAGCCATTGAACTGGCGGGCATCGCCGGTGAATGGGGGGAGTTTGGGAATCCCGGCGAGCATGACGCTGGTGCAATGGCAGGCGTTGTATTTCACTCCGGCGCAGGTGGCGAATGCGTTGATTGGTGGTGCAAATGCCGATCCTGATGGAGATGGATTGACGAATTTTCAGGAGTGGGCGCATGGGTTTGATCCACTGACCCGAGATGCGAATCCGGTGACGTTTGATGTGAAGAGTGACAACGGAGAGGACTATTTGTGTGTCGAGGTGGTGCGCAGTCGGTCGGCGGTGGGAGTGAGTTGGTTTGGGGATACGTCGGTGGATCTGTTGGATTGGAATTTGGGAGCGGGCGTGCAATTGGGGAGTCCTGAAGTGCATGCCGATGGCACGGAGTCGGTGACTTTCCGTCATACGATTCCGATGAGTTCGACGGAACCGAGAGGATTTTTAAGAGCCCGCGTGGTGGGGCCTTGATGGGATCTACGGTTTACTGGAATCGATGATGGGCAGGAGCTGGCCCTTTTCTTGGAAGGTCTGCCAGTCGGCGGCATAGGCGGGGTTGACCAGCCATGAGGCGGTGGACTTGTCGGCTGGGAAGGTTGCAAAGGGGGCGATGGGGAGGGTTTGATATCCGCCTTTTTTGCTGTCCCAGTTTTGGCCGAGATGTCCGGATGTTTCGGGGAGAGGGACAAGCTTTACGGGAGTAGCGGTGGGATTGGCATCGGAGGGGACTCGGGCGTTGAAGGTGTGGCGCAGGAAGGAGAAGACGAGCGGCCAGGTTTTGGGACCGGGACCGTGGCCGGTATCGGGTTCGACAACGGAGTTCCAGAGGGCGCGGTGTTTCTTGCGCATGACTTCGACCACGGCGAGGTTTTCTTCTCTGGAGGGTCGGGCGAGAAAGGAATCGTTTTCGCCAAAGATGACCAGGCCGGGGACTTGGGCGGCATCGGGTTGGTAGACTTGAAAGGTGATGCCGGGCCGCATGGACACCCAGGCCCAGACGCGTGAACTTTCGGTGGTGGGAAAGATGGCGGAGAAGCCGGTGCCGTTGGAATGGCCATAAAGAAACAAAGGCGCGTTACCAACTTCGGGGTGATCAAGTTTATGACCCATGGTGGTGAGTCGTTCATAGAGCAGGCTTTTGGGCCAGAAGCCTCGTTGCATGGGGTTGCCGACGAATTTGAAAAGGGCGAGGTTGAGTTCGCGGGCGATGCGGCGGAGTTCTTCGTGTTGGTAGAGGGTTTCGCCGCTGCCGTGGCCGGAGATGGCGACGACGCCTTTGATGGTTTCGGTTTCCTGGGGAATCCACAGGTCGAATTTGACGTCTTCGTGTTTGCCCTCGCCGTGTTTTTGAACGGCTTCGTGCCATTGTTGATCGGTGAGTTTCCAATCCCAGTTGCGGGTCACCAGTTGATCGGGGGCGGGCGTTCCCCATTTGGCTTCATCGAGCACGCCGTCCCAGGTTTTGGAACCTTTGGCATGCGTGTTGGCTTTGACCCAGCCAATGCTGTGGCATTCGGGGAGTGGCAAGTTTTCGGAAATTTCCAGATCCGCTGCGGCGTGCGTGGTTGTGCTGCTGAGGAGGAAAATTGCAAGGACCGAGGTGAGGTTGGCGCGAAGGTGAGACATGTGGGGCGGAGCGTGTCGGTCATCAATTTTTGCGCCACAGCCAGCGCATGGTGTCGGGGAAGATGCTGGCACCGTGTTTGCCGTTGTGGGTGCCGGTGCCGGTGACGAATTTATAGTCCCATTCGGCAAATTTTAGGGCGGCGGCCATGTCTTGATTGGCGATCCACCAACTGCCGAACTGGTTGTCGACATCATTTTCGCCATCCTGAAGGAAGACTCGAATGGATCGGCGCAGGTTGAGGAGTTCTTTTTTCTCGGGGGTGTCGTAGGTTTTGCTGGCGTATTTGAGGGCGGTCTGGCGGATGGCGGGAGGGTAGATGTAGCCGCCGCGAATGTTGGTGAAGCTGCCGATGTGGGAGACGACTTTTTGAAAGGCGTCGGGACGTTCCCAGGCGACGGTGAAGGCGCAGATGCCGCCGCTGCTGTTGCCAACGATGGAGCGCCGGGTGGGGTCGGTGGTCAGGTTGTAGGATTTGGCGACTTCGGGAAGGATTTCTTCGAGAAGGAATCTAGAATAGGTGGCGTCGGGGGTGTCGTATTCGAAGCTGCGATTTTTGCGGGGTTCTTTTTTCGGGTCTTCGTTGGGAAAGATGCCGGGGCTGATGAAGATGCCGATGGTGACGGGCATTTCTTTGCGGTGGATGAGGTTGTCGAACACCCAGACGGCGTTGTTGGGGCCGCCGAATTTGGGGTCTTCGGGTTTGGCTTTGCCACCGTCCTGAAACACCATGATGGCAGTGGGCTGGTTCGCGTCGTATTGGGCGGGGATGTAAAGCCACCAGTCGCGTGTGGTGCCTTCAAAAATTTTGGATTTCCAGGGTTCCATCGCGATGATTTTGCCGTGGGGCACGCCTTCCTGTGGGAGCGAGTCGGGACCGAGGGTGTATTGATCATCCTTGGGAGCAGCGTGGAGAGTAACGGTCGCCAGAACGGCGAGGAGGGGGGCAAGGGCGCAATGGATCATCATGATAGGAGAACTACTCAACGCGGTTTTGGCGGGAGTTCGTTCAGGCTATTGATGTCGATGTCTTGATGACGATGATCTACTGGCTGGCGCTGGCGGCCCGGTTGGGCGGGGTTTTCTTTTCTCCACGGACCGCTTTGGTGATGCCGCGGGTGGTGTATTCATGGACGATTTTGCCGTTGTGAAGGAGGGTCACTGCGGCACCCTTGACTCCATCGTCTTCGGAACTTTTGCGTCCATCCTGCCAAACGTAGCCAGCGGCGAGTTGGACGATTTCAAGCTGGACGGGGTCGGCGTCGATGGAGAGAATCTCGTTGGTTTTGATAAGTGGGATCTGTTTTTTTCCGAACTTGTGCTCAATGACGCGGTTTTTGCCGTCGTCGTCGTAACAATGGAGTTGGTATTGGACTTCAAGATTCTCGATGGCCTGACCGGAACGGTTCTGGATTTTGAAGGTGCAGACCCAGGTTTCTTTGCTGCGGAAAACGGGATTGTTGCCGCCGCTGCGGGGGCGCTCGCGCGGACCTGAGGTGCGTGACTTCGCGTAATCGACATTAAAATTGTAGCGGATGTCGACCGGGTTGGCTTTTCGCCAGGCAGCGATATGGGCACGGTCGGCTTCGCTGAGGCGGACAAGAGGAACGACGGGGGTGGAACCGTTTTCAAGTTTTAAGGTGACCATGTCCGGCGTAGCGGTAACGATTTCAGCGGTGAGAGAGCGACCATCCGTGCTGGTGAAAGTGCGAACTTGGGCGGAAAGCTGGCTGGCGATGGCAACGGTGACAAGGGTGAGAGTGAGTCCGAAAAGTTTCATCGTGGTGTGGTTGGAATTGGAGAACAACTTCATCACATTTACTTATATAAGGGAAGTGATTAATCGTGTAGCGACATGCCGACGATAATCGTTACACCTAAACGGGGGTGGGTGCGGGAAACTTTCCTGATAGTTCGATCTTGTGCAGCGCCCGTGGGCTCCTTAGACTGAATTGATGAAATATCTCCCGGCGTTTTTGATTTTAGTGCTCTTGTCCTCTGCACGAGCCGAGCCCGCGAAGTTGTTGGAATCTCTGAAGTTGCAATTGGCGAGTGAACTTAAGGAAGGAAAGGAGAAAAAACAGGGGGACGATATACGCTTGGACCGTGCGGATTCGATATTGGCACAGCTGTCTGCTGAGCAGCTGGGGATGGAGGAGCGGCAGTCGGAGGTGTTGCAGAGTCTGGAGGAAGTCCAGCGGCTCGTTGGCCCCACCAAAACGGGGGCAATTTGTCGTGAGTTGATCAAGGAGATGAAGGAGCTGAGAACCAAGCGAATGCAGCTGTTGAAGGAGAAGCTCGATTCAACCATTCGCACATCATTGGTGAGTGGATTGGATGCGACTAAGGCAGCCGATCTGGACGGTCCAATTTTTGAAATCTTAAAGTCGGAGAAAGAAATTGCCTACAGTTCGCAACGCATGGGCGATGAACGGGTGCTCTTCAACAGGGATGCGCTGCAGGCGGTGCGACAAATTCTCACATCCATTCAAGACGGATTCCTGGCGGTTGAGGGATCCGCGAAAAGGGTTTCGAGAGACAATCACCCTGCCAGGCAGATTTTATCCAACAGCAGTTCTGCGGTGAGTCAACTGACCGAATTCATGCCCCGATCGGAGCTGTTGACCAAGTTACAAGAGGTGGCGGAGCGCATCTATCCAGCGTTGCAGAGCAGGTCACTTTCACAAAGTGAGGTTGAAAAGCAGATAGGTGATATTGCAGACGGGGTGAACCAGTTGGAGGATCTCGATGGTGCCATTGAAAATATTGACGAACTTATCCGTCAGCAACGTGAGCTGGGGGGATATTACGGAGATACAGGATTGAGTTCACAGTTGCGGAATTACCGACGGAACTACGAAGATTTCCAGGCGGGGATCGGTGTTTCGATCAGCTTTTCAAGTCATGAGTCATCCTCAGGCATGCAGGGCCTGACACGGGTGCGTGACCTGCTGGCCAAATTTGCTCTGGGCCGTTTGCTGCGTGCTCCTGCGGACATGGTGATTGGTGAGGATGAAAGTTCCGAGCAGTTCTTGCATAGGGTTTTGGAAAAAGCCCGCAGCACTTCGGACTGGACCCTGATGAGTCGGGTGATTGACGTGGCGGTTACGATGCGCATCCAGTCGGTGGCGACCACCAGCGACAGCAGTGCGATGAAGCAGTTTCTTGGTGCCAACAATCTGGAAAGAGCGGGGCAGTATCAGGGGGCGGTGGCGGGCTATCTACAAGTGCTGCGGAGTGGGTCGCAGCTGGTGTCGGCTGAAGTAATAGGAAAAATGCTGGATGACATCAAGAAAAATCATCCCCAGGCCTACGAGGCAGGGACTCAACAGGCGGTGACGGTGAGTCCGAGTGGTGCAGCAAGTTCAAATTATGATCGATTCAGCGGGCGGGCAAGTTATCCGCCGGGATTTCCCGGACGTGAGCCTCCAGCACCGGAGCCAAGGTTGGTGATACCAGCGGTGCCCAAGGCTGAGGAGGCATCCAAGCCAACTCCTGCACCTAACGCGACCGATGCCAAGCCGGCCAAGGTGTCGGATTAGTCCTGATCAATGATTAGTAGGATATGATCTGTTGAGGTTCGTGTGGGTTGTCGATTTCCAACCTACACGGGAGAGGATTTCGAGGACGGGTTGGGATTGGTTGAGGGTGTAAAAATGGATGCCGGGGACGTTGTGATGGAGGAGATCGAAGGTTTGTTCGGTGGCGTGATGCAGGCCGATTTGTTGGACGGCGGCGGGGTCGTCTTGGACGCGATGGAGGGCTTTGAGGAGTCGGGCGGGGATGCGGGTGCCGCCGGAGAGTTCGGCCATGCGGCGGAGGTTGGCCATGCTGGTGATGGGGAGGATGCCGGGGATGATGGGAATGTGGATGCCGGCGAGGTGGCAGCGCTCGCGGAAGTCGTGGTATTCACGATTGTCGAAGAACAGTTGGGTGCAGATGTAGTCGGCTCCGGCATCGACTTTGGCTTTGAGGTGGTCCATTTCGAGGAGGCGGTTGGGGGTGGCGGGATGGCCTTCGGGAAAGCCGGCGACACCGATGCCAAAACCGCGGGGGTCGGGATGGAACTGGCGTTGGTTGAATTTTTGGATGTGGCGGACGAGGTCGATGCCGAAGGGGAAGTCGTTACAGGTGATGGTCGTGTGACGTGGTGCATCGCCGCGCAGGGCGAGAAGGTTGCTGATGCCTTGGGTGGCGTAGTTTTCGAGGATGGCGTCGATGTCGTGAGATTGTTGGTTGACGCAGGTGAGATGGGGGATGGGCGAGAGTGGCGTTTGGGTTTTGAGGTGGGTGACGAGTTGTTGGGTGGCGTGTCGGGTGGTGCCGCCTGCGCCGTAGGTGACGGAGACGAAATCGGGAGCGAGAGGGGTGAGTTGCTGGAGGGTGTCCGTGAGGCGGTCGCTGGCTTCGGTGGTGTTGGGTGGAAAGAATTCGAAGGAGATCGTGGGGGTGGTTCGGGTTGGGGTGAGGAGGTCGCGGATGTGCATGGAATTTGGCGGATAGGGGAGGATGAAAAGTAGAAGGCTCGTCGCGAGCCTTTGTGGTGGGATGAAAAGGCCCGAGACGGGCCTTCTACTTTCGAGGGTTTTGGCAGGGTGGAAGAACCCGACCGGGCAGGCTTCAAGCCTGCGACACCCACGGCTTCAAGCCTGTGTCACGGGAATGGATTGGCGCAGGTTTTTGGCGGCTTGGACCATGTGGATGAGGGACGTTTTGACTTCGTCCCAACCTCGGGTTTTAAGGCCGCAATCGGGGTTGACCCAGAGGTTGCGCCTGGGGATGAGGGCTTCGGCTTTGTGCATGAGGTTTTCCATCTCGGCGACGGTGGGGACGCGGGGGGAATGGATGTCATAGACGCCGGGTCCGATCTCGTTGGGGTATTGGAAATCGACGAAGGCGTCGAGGAGTTCCATGTTGGAACGGGAGGTCTCGATGGTGATGACGTCGGCATCGAGACCGGCGATGGCGGCGATGATGTCGTTGAACTCAGAGTAACACATGTGGGTGTGGATCTGGGTGTCGTTTTTGACGCCAGCGGCGCTCAGGCGGAAGGCTTTGACAGCCCAGTCGAGATAGGCCTTCCAGTCGTTGCGTCGCAAGGGGAGACCTTCGCGGATGGCGGGTTCGTCGATCTGGATGGCGGCGATGCCGATGTGTTCGAGGTCGAGGACTTCGTCGCGGATGGCGAGGGCGATTTGATGGGCGGTGGTGGAGCGGGGCTGATCGTTGCGGACGAAGCTCCATTGCAGGATGGTGACGGGTCCGGTGAGCATGCCTTTCATGGGGCGGTCTGTGAGGGTTTGAGCGTAGGAAGACCACTCGGTGGTCATGGGTTTGGGGCGGCTGACATCGCCAAAGATGACGGGGGGTTTGACGTAGCGGGAGCCGTAGCTTTGCACCCAACCGTTGGACGTGAAGGCAAAACCTTCGAGTTGTTCACCGAAGTATTCGACCATGTCGTTGCGTTCGAATTCGCCATGGACGGGCATGTCGATACCGATCTCATCCTGGAAGGCAATGCATCGGGCGGTTTCGGCTTTGAGGAAGTTCTCGTAGTCGGTGTCGCTGAGCTGGCCTTTTTTCCAGCGGGCGCGTGCGGAGCGCACTTCGGCGGTTTGGGGGAAGGAGCCGATGGTGGTGGTGGGGAACTGGGGGAGCTTGAGTTTGGTGTGCTGGAGCTGCTGGCGTTTTGGGAAGGGGGAGGTGCGGTCAAAGTCAGCGGGGGTGACTTCGGCGAGCCGGGTTTTGACGGACGGATTGTGAATGCGGGGACTGGTGCGACGAGTTTGGGTGGCGGCGCGGTTGGCGACAAGTTTTTCGTTGCTGCCACTGCCGGTGAGGAGGTCGCGGAGGTCGACGACTTCTTCGAGTTTCTGGTCGGCAAAGGCGAGCCAGTTTTTGAGTTCGGCATCGAGGTTGGGTTCGTTGTTGAGGGTGACGGGGCTGTGTTGCAAGGAGCAGGAGGGGGCGATCCATAGTCGGTCGGGGCCGACGGTTTTCAGGGCGTCGTGAAGTTGGGAGAGAGACTGTTCGCAGTCGTTTTTCCAGATGTTGCGTCCGTCGACGACACCTAGGGAAAGGATTTTGTCGGTAGGGAAGGAGGTGAGGATATCGGGGAGATCTTCACCGCCGCGCACGAGGTCGAAGTGCAGGGCTTGCACGGGGAGGGCGTGGAAGTGAGGGAGGTTTTCGCGCAGCGGCCCGAAGTAACTGGTCACGAGCAGCTTGGTTTGGCCACGAACGCTGGCAAGGCGTCGGTAGGCGTCCTGAAGATCGTCTAGTTGGGTGGGGGTGAGGTCGAGCGCGAAGATGGGTTCGTCGAGCTGGATCCATTCGGCTCCGGTGGCGGAGAGTCTTTTAATGATTTGTTCGTAGGTGCTGACCAGGCTGTCGAGGAGGTCAAATGGATCGAAACCGGCCTCTTGGGATTTGCCGAGAGTGAGGTAGGTGATGGGTCCGATGAGGACGGGTTTGGCGTTAATACCGAGGGCTTGGGCTTCGGCGAATTCGTCGAAGATTTTGCGGCTGCTGATTTGGAATTGGGTGTTTGGATGGAACTCGGGGACGATGTAGTGGTAGTTGGTGTCGAACCATTTGGTCATCTCACTGGCGAAGGTGGAGACGGAGGCAGTTGGGGTGCATGATTCGCAGGCATGGGTGCTGGCAGGTTGAGTGCCGCGAGCGATGGTGAAAAGGGTGTCGAGTGTGGTGTCGCCGCCGGGCCATTCGAAGCGTGGGGGGATATTGCCAAGCAGGCAGGAGAGGTCGAGGGTTTGGTCGTAGAAAGTGAAGTCGTTGACGGGAATCAGGTCGATGCCGGCTTGCTTTTGTTTGAGCCAATTGGTTTTGCGCAGGTGACGTCCGGTGGCTTCGAGTTCGGCGAGCGAGAGGTTGCCTTTCCAGTAGGCTTCGGTGGCTTTTTTGAGTTCGCGTTGTTCGCCGATGCGTGGATAGCCGAGGTTGTGTGTGTTGATGTTGTGCATGAGGGGGACAACATCGTGGGGCGGGTGGTTTCGGCTAATTCATCTTTGTGTGGTTCTGTATTCGTCGGAAGAATGATAAGGAAGTGTCTTGCGATGTTTTTTGCGTTGATGCAGCCTTGATTTTCTAAAAAGCGTTTGTGCCAAAGGGTTGCGGTCTGCGATGATCGCAGCGAACTATTTGATGTTAATCTATGCAGTCTACTGAAAATTCCCATCTTATTGGTAGTGATCAAAAACCTCCCGATGGGTGGATAGGAGTGGAGAAAGAATATTGGATTTTCGCTGATGAATCAGTTCAGGATGGATCTTATTTCTCTAATTTCTTCGGAGGCTGTATCATCGCTGCGCGCCAACACGCTGAAGTTGAAAATCGTTTACGAATTCGCAAAGCAGAAATTGGATTTCTGAAGGAGCTCAAGTGGCAACGGGTTTCTGAGCCGTGGCTTAATGGGTATCAGCAGATGATTTCCAGTTTTTTTGATGAATTGCGTGGTGGCGGGGTGCGAATGAGGCTGATGTTCCGTGATAACAGGGATTCAGAATTGCAACTTAGCCGAAAGCAACGGGATGAGAGCTATTTTAAACTTTACTACCAGTTCGCCAAACACGCATTTGGATTGGCACATATACCCACACAACAAGATGGACCCCGCTTGAGATTGTTTTTTGACCAGTTCCCCCATACTCACGAACGAGTGGCGCAGTTCAAAGCCTACATTGCTGCTTTACCGCTCAACAAAGATTTGCGAGAGAAGAATCTCAAGATTGATCTGTCTCATGTGACTGAGGTGGATTCCAAGGAACATGTGCTGATGCAGTGTGTGGATATTGTTTTGGGCGCGATGGCCTTCAGGCTCAACAATCTTCATTTAGAAAAACCCAAAGGTCAGAAGCAGAGGGGTAAACGAACTCTCGCCAAAGATAAGCTTTACCGGCACATATTGACAGAAATCCGCACATTGAAACCTCATTTCAATCCCAAAATTTCTACAGCGTGTGAGCCGTTTCCGGAAGGAAACTGGTCGATGTCATATCGCCATTGGTTGTTCAAGCCAAAGAGTTCACTTAAATAAATAAAAAAGCACTCCTTTGATCCTACATCAATACCCCGCGCGAGGCGTGGGGCTTCGGACCATCAGAGTGCATTGCCAAGTTCCCATTGTTAATTGAGGCAGTCAAGTTTTATCAGATGACTCCCGTTGAGATGTGGGGGTGTTTTTTCAAGTTCATTCAAATTGTTGATTTAAAGTGAAATTTGGTATTCGTAGGCTGCATGTTGATCAATGCCCCGTCACCGTTGGAGTTTCGTCATCTGCGCACGTTGGCGGCGATTGCGGAGACGCACAGTTTGTCGAAGGCGGCGGCGCGGTTGCATTTGTCGCAGCCGGCGGTGTCGCATCAGGTGAAGGCGTTGGAGGAGTTGTGTGGGCTGGCGTTGTTTGAGCGGAAGTCAGTGCCGTTGAGGCTGACGCCGGGGGGACAGCGGTTGTTGCAGCTTGCGCAGCTGATGGAGTCGCAGATGGCGGAGGCGGAGCGGGATCTGGCGCGGATTGCGGGGGGGAATACGGGGCAGTTGCGGATCGCAGTGGAGTGTCATTCCTGTTTTGACTGGCTGATGCCGTCGATGGATGCGTTTCGCGAGAGATGGCCGGAGGTGGAGCAGGATTTGGTGTCGGGTTTTCATGCGGACCCGATTGGGTTGTTGCACGAGGACCGGGCAGATCTGGTGATTGTGTCGCATGCGATCAAGCGGGCGCGGACGGTGTTTCATCCGTTGTTTCGTTATGAGGTTTCGGCGTTGCTGGCAAAGGAGCATCCATTGACGGCCAAGCCGTATTTGACGCCGAAGGATTTTTCGAAGGAGACGTTGGTGAGTTATCCGATTCCGGATGACCGGATTGATGTGATGCGGGATTTTTTGATTCCGGCGCGGATTGATCCGGGGAAACGGCGCGCGACGGAACTGACGGTGGCGATTTTGCAACTGGTGGCGAGTCGGCGTGGGATTGCGGCGATGCCGAGATGGGCGGTGCAGCCGTTTTTGGATCGCGAGTATGTGGTGGCTCGGCCGCTGGGCAAAAAAGGGGTGGAGAGTGCGCTTTATGCGGCAACGACGGAGGAAATGGCGGAGAAGGCGTGGATGCGGGATTTTCTGGAGATCATGCGGCGGGGGGGTTTTGCCTCATTGCAGGGGGTTCGGGCGTTTAGGGGAGGGAAAGACCGAATTGACAGGAACTGGGCTGACGAGGCGTTGTATTTTGAATGAGGATGATCAAGGATGCTTTTGTTTATCCGTTTCGCGGGGCTGGGCCGGTGATGCTGGTGATTGGGACGCTATCGCTGTTGTTTTTTGGGGTGGCGAGGTGGGCACCGGTCTTCGGCGGGATTGCCGCATTGCTGGGGGCGGCTTATCTGGCGACCTTCTTTCTGGATGTGATCGGCACCACGGTGTCGGGAGGAGAGGAGGTGCCGGACTGGCCTTCGATTGCGGATGGGTGGGAGGATGTGGTGTTTCCGTATCTGCGAGTCGTGGTGTCAGTGGCATGTGGCGGGTTACCGCTTTTGGCGGTGGGGTTTTTGGTGCCGGAGTCGGAGGCATTTTTTGATGTGGCGTTTTTTGGAGCAGTGGTGCTGGGGGCGATGTATGTGCCGATGGCGTTGTTGAATGCGGCGGTGTATCAGACGTTTGAATCGGTATTGCCGCATCGGGTTTTGCCGGGGATTTGGAAGTGCATGCCGTCGTATTTGATTTCTGCGGGGTTGGTGGTGGTGTTGGTGTTGGTGGGAGGCGCGGCGGTGATGCTGGGGGAGAGGACAGCGTATGTGGGGTGGGTTTTTGGGGCCGCGTTGTCGTTTTATTTTATGCTGGTTCAGGCGCGATTCATTGGGATGATTTATCGGAAGAATGAAATGGCTTTGGAGGAGTGAGATGGTGATTTTTGGTGGGGATTTGCCCGGATGAACGCCGATGTGAGGGCGAGATGCGTTTAAGTTTTTGAGCATGAAAAAATACAAGACGAGTTTGCATTGGTTTCGACGAGATTTGAGGTTGGTGGACAATGCGGGGTTGTGGAACGCGCAGCAGATGTCGGAACAGGTGGTGCCGGTGTATGTGTTGAGCGATTGGAAGAAGAAGCATGATTGGACGGGGCCGAACCGGCAGGCGTTTTTGTGCGGGAATTTGCAGTCGCTGGCGAAAAACTTGGAGGCGATTGGGTCGAGGTTGGTTTTGCGATGTGGTTCGGCAGAGAGGGAATTGGAAAAGTTGCTGAAGGAGACGAAGGCCGAGGCGCTGTTTGTGAATCGTGATCCTGATCCGTTTGGGAAGGAAGTAGAAGGAAAGGTGAAGGAGGTTTGTGAGAGGATGGGGGTGGCGTTTCACTCGTTTAAGGACGCGGTGCTGCATGAGGCGGATGAAGTGGTGAAGGGGGATGGGTCGGCGTATCGGGTTTACACGCCGTATTCAAAGGTGTGGTTGGGGTTGGCGAAGCCGGAACCGTTGCCAAGGGTGAAGAGCTTGGGGAATGCGGTGGGTGACAACGTGAAATCGGAGGCGTTGCCAACTTTGGCGCATTGGGGATTGGAGGAGAGCGGGGCGGAGTTGCCAGAGGCGGGGGAACGGGCGGCGCGCGAGCGGATGAAGAATTTTGTGGGGAGTCGGAGATTGCCGGAGTATGCAGAGAAACGAAATGTGCCTTTTGGGATGCATTCGTCGGGACTGAGCCCGGATTTGCGCTACGGATTGATTGGGATTCGGGAGTTGTATGCGCGGTGTCGTAAGAAGGCGGAGGAGATGTCGACGGGTGAGCGGAAGGGGGTGGAGACGTATGTGAAGGAGCTGGGTTGGAGGGAGTTTTACATGGCGGTGCTGCATTTTTGGCCGGAGGTGCTGGAGACGGATTTTAATCCGGAGTTCCGCAATGTGAGGTGGGATTCGGATGAGGCTTTGTTTGAAGCCTGGAAAGCGGGGATGACGGGGTTTCCGATGGTGGATGCGGGGATGCGGCAGTTGCTGGCGACGGGGTGGATGCACAATCGGTTAAGGATGATCGTGGCGATGTTTTTGACCAAGGACCTGCATTGTCACTGGCGACTTGGAGAGAGTTTTTTTATGCAGCAGCTGATTGACGGGGAGATTGCCAGCAACAATGGGGGATGGCAGTGGAGCGCGGGGACCGGGGCGGATGCGGCACCCTATTTTCGGATTCAGAATCCGTGGTTGCAGGGGAAACGGTTTGATCCGGATGGGATGTATATCAAAAAATGGATTCCGGAACTGAAGGACGTGCCGGTGGAGCGGTTGCATGAACCTGCGAAGTTGCGATTGGCGAAGGATTATCCGCTGCCGATTGTGGATCATCACGCGGAGCGCGACAAAACGCTGGAGCGGTTCAAGCAGGGCAAGGAGAAGAGGTGAAGTGAGGTGAGATTTTTCTTGTAGGCTTTTTAGATCTTTTGGTTGCCAACCTTCGAAAGGGGTTCATTTTCAAGATGCTTTTGTCATGAGGAACCACGTGCATGCCTTGGAGAAAATTCCGCATTGCGGCGGCATGCTTTCCGCTGTAACTGTTTCGCCCGGCCTTACTTACCCCACTTTCTGCAGGCCGATCTGTTGTAATGTTGATTGATCGATTTTTCCCTGCCCATGCTTGATCTGATTTCCAAAGGAGGAGCCCTGGTGTTTTTGTTGCTGGGCTGTTTGGCGTTGGCCATCGCCATATTTTTTGAGCGTTTGTCGTATTTTCACCGGGCGGAGTTGAACATTGGGGAGTTTCTTTCGGGGCTGGCGAGTTTGATCCGTCGCAAAAACTATGCGGAGGCTTTGCAGGAGTGTGTGGCGACCCGGGTTCCTGCGGGTCGGGTTTTGCATGCGGCGCTTTTGAGGCATCATGCCCCGCGGGAGCAGTTGAAGGAGATTGTGCAGGAGGCGGGTCAGTTGGAGGTGCCGAGGCTGGAGCGTTATTTAAGTGTGTTGCACGGGATTGCGCATGCGGCCCCTCTGATTGGGTTGTTGGGGACGATTGCGGGGTTGATGAACACGTTCGCTTTGCTGAACAAGGTCGGAGGATTTGCAACACCGGCGCAGGTTTCTGAGGGGGTTTATCTGAGTTTGGTGACGTCGGCTTTGGGGCTGGCGGTGGCGATTCCGAGTTATCTTTTTTATGCGTTCCTGGCGGCGAAATCGCGGCATTTGATGCATGATTTGGAGCGCGCGGGAATTGAGATTGTGAACATCCTTGAGGATCATCGGGAGCCTGCGGCGATGGCGGAGGGCGGTGCGCAAATTGTGGAGTTTCGGAACAGCGAAGCTCAGCAGCGTGGCAGGAAGGCGTGAGAATTGAGGAGTGGTTGTCACAAAGAATACCAAGATGACGGGACTTTGGATTTGAATTTGCCTGCAATTTGAAGTGGGTGGGTTAGGAGAGGGGCATGAGTGACGGTTCGCGATTTCTTGAGCTCAGAGGTGAAGAGTTGTTGCCCTGGCTGGATGGGTTGGGGGAACTGCGAATAGCAGTATTTAGGGAGTATCCGTATTTGTATGATGGATCGCTGGAATATGAGCGTGATTATTTGAAGGTGTATGCGAGGTCGGAGGGGAGTTTGGTGGTGCTGGTGACGGATGAGGCGGGGGAGCGGGTGTTGGGGGCGACGACTTGTTTGCCTTTGAAGGATGAGGGCGAGGAGTTTCAGAAGCCGTTTTTGGAAAAGGGGTATGACGTAGAAAAGATCGGGTATTTTGGGGAGTCAATTTTATTGCCTGAGTTGCGTGGGCGGGGGATTGGGAAGGAGTTTTTCAAACGCAGGGAGGCGCATGCGCAGCGCTTGGGGATGAAGTGGACGACCTTTTGTGCGGTGGATCGGGCGGAGGATCATCCGATGAGACCGAAGGGGTATCGGCCCTTGAATGAATTTTGGAGGGCGCAGGGGTATGTGCAGCATCCAGAGTTGCAGACGACTTTTGTTTGGAAGGAGATGGGGGAGGCGGAGGAGTCGCCCAAAATGTTAACCTTTTGGATGAAATCATGGCAGAACTGACGGTGGATTTGATGACGTGTGATGTGGGCGCTGAGGCGGCTTCGCCAGAGGCGTTTGCCGATTTCTTGGTGTCGCGAACGACGGATGCTTGGGATGGTGGGGCGGATGTGGTGTTGTTCCCGGAGTTTTCGTGGCTGGGTTTGGAACGGTTTGTGGAGGGTGGACCTGGGGCTTTGCAGGCGGTGGGGAAATTGTTTTGGGAGGAATTGTGGCCGGGGATGTCGTCGAAGTTGACGAGATCGGACAAGGCGGTGGTGCTGGGGACGGTGCCGTTTGTGGGAACGGATGGGATGTTGCGCAATCGGGCTCCGGTGGTGGTGGGCGATCATGTGGGGTATCAGGACAAGTTGAATCTGACGCCTTGGGAGTCGGCGTTTTCTCCTGGGGAGGGAGTGCAGTTGTTTTCGCTGGGCGGAGTGAGGTTTGCAGTGATCATCTGTTTGGACATTGAGATCCCGGAGCTGTCAGTGGCGCTGCGGGGGAAGGGGGTCGACTTAATTCTGGTTCCGAGTGCGACGGAGAGTGTGCTGGGGGTGGAGCGGGTGGGAAGATGTGCGAGTGCGCGGGCGGTGGAGCTCGGTTGTTATGTGGGGGTGAGCCATTTGGTCGGAAGGGCGAAGTCGGAGTTGGTGGATGAAAATGTGGGACGACTGGCGTGGTTGACGCCGTCGCAGGTTCCGTTTGAAAAGGACGAACGGGAGTCGGGTTCGGCGATTTTTGAGTCGGGATTTGAGGTGAACCGGGTGGTGGTGGACGGGGCGAAGCTGGCGCGGATGAGGAGGCGGCGCGCGGAGACGAATCCGTCGTTGTTGTCGGTGGACTTGCCGCGGGTGATGGACGAGAATTTGTGAGGCGCGGTCAGGCGGTTGGCTGCGATGAAAATCAGAAATCCAATTCAAATCGGTCTATGAAAATCATCGAAGAGTTCAAGTCGTTCGTTATGCGGGGCAATGTGATCGATCTCGCAGTCGGGGTGATCATTGGGGGAGCGTTCGGAAAGATTGTGGCATCGGCGGTGGAGGACTTGGTGATGCCGTTTGTGGGCATCGTGGCGAATGCGGATTTTAGCAGTTTGTATGTGCCGCTGACGCAGGCAGGCAGGGAGGCGGTGGCCAATGGGGTGACCACTCTCGCGGAAGCGAAGAAGGTGGGGCCGGTTTTTGCGTATGGCAATTTCCTCACCATTTTCCTCAACTTTTTGATCGTCGCATTTTGCATTTTTATGCTGATCAAAATTCTTAACAGGCTGCACAGGAAGAAAGAGGCGGAGCCAGCAGCTCCTTCGCCGCCGCCGGATGAGGTGGTGCTGTTGAGGGAGATTCGGGATTTGTTGAAGGAGAAGTAGGAGGTTCTTGGTTCTTGGTTCTTGGCTTGCGAGTCGGGAGGTTCTGAAATGGAGCCTCCTTACGTCGGCTGCTACAATTGGGGAGTTGGTGACGTTATGGGGAGATGACGATCACGCGTTTTTTGTTGGTGGGTTTGAGCTTGTGGATGATGGGGATGGGGAGTGGGGGGGTGAGGGGAGAGACGGCGATGGATCGGTGGTTTGAAAAGGAGGTGAAGGCGATTGAAGGAGGGCTGGAGCGGGAGGTGAAGACGAAGGAAGAT
This sequence comes from Phragmitibacter flavus, assembly GCF_005780165.1. NCBI lineage: Bacteria > Pseudomonadati > Verrucomicrobiota > Verrucomicrobiia > Verrucomicrobiales > Verrucomicrobiaceae > Phragmitibacter > Phragmitibacter flavus. The sequence continues at coordinate 95,859 of NZ_VAUV01000015.1, forward strand.
TGGCTGGCGAAGAAGGGGGAATATCGTCGGCAGCTGGCGGAGATGCTGGGGCTTGATCCGATGCCGGAGAGGACGGATTTGAAGGCGACGAAGACGGGGGAGTTCGAGCACGAGGGGATCGTCGTGGAGAAGCTGCATTATCAGTCGATGCCGGGGTTGTATGTGACGGCGAATTTGTATCGGCCGAAGGTGGTGAACGAGCGGTTGCCGACGGTGCTTTATCTTTCCGGGCATGCGGACAAGCAGAAGGATGGGGTGAGTTTTGGCAACAAGTCGGGGTATTCGCATCATGGGGTGTGGTATGCGAAGCATGGGTTTGTTTGTTTGATCATCGACACGGTGCAATTGGGGGAGATTCGGGGTCATCATCATGGCACGCACCGGTTGGGGCGCTTCTGGTGGATGTCGCGTGGGTATACGCCAGCGGGGGTGGAGGCTTGGGCGGGGATTCGGGGACTGGATTATCTGGAGACGCGGTCGGAGGTGGACAAAACGCGCTTTGGGGTGGCGGGTCGAAGTGGCGGCGGCGCCTATTCCTGGTGGGTGGCGGCGCTGGATGAGCGGGTGAAGGTGGCGGTGCCGACGGCGGGGATCACGACATTAAAAAATCATGTGGTGGATGGAAAGGTGTCCGGTCATTGCGACTGCATGTTCATGGTGAATTCGTATCAATGGGATTTCGACAAGGTGGCGGCGCTGGTGGCACCAAGACCATTGTTGATCGCAAACACGGACAAGGATCCGATTTTTCCGCTGGATGGGGTGGTGAAGGTTTATGAGGGGGCGCGGCGGATTTATGGATTGCTGGGGGCGGAGAAGAACATTGGATTGCACATTGCGGAGGGCGGTCATGCGAATGTGCAGCCGCTGAACGTGGGTGAGTTCCACTGGATGACGCGGTTTTTGCAGGGAGCGGAGGCGATGAGCACTTTTGACGGGGCGGCAGTGCCTTCGGGGGTGGCGATGGAAAAGCTGCGGGTGTTTGAGGGGGAGTTGCCGAAGGATGAGATCAACACGACGGTGGACGAGGTGTTTGTAAAAGGGGCGGTCGTGTCTGAGGTGCCAGGGAATGAGAAGGCGTGGGAGAAGATGCGGGATGGGTGGAGGAAGGATTTGGAGACGAAGACTTCGTTTCGGAATGCGAGGATTGGAGATCAAAGTGGGAAAAGCGTTTCAGAGGATCAGGCGGAGGGAGATGGGCTGGTGATGAAGAGGCATCGCCTGTTTATAGATGATGAAGTTTCGTTGGAGTTGTTTCTGGTGCATTCCGCCAAGGTGAAGCCTGAGGAGTTGGACTTGGTGGTTTTGAATGTGCTGGACGATGAAGGATGGGGGACTTTTGCGAATACTTATGGAGCAGCGTTTGGAGAGTTGTTGCCGAAGGGAACGAAGGCGGAGGTTGATGAGGAGGCGTTTGAGGCGGAGCGGAAGATGTTTGGCAATTTTAAGTGGGGCATGGCGTATGTGGCACCGCGTGGGGAGGGGCCGACGGCGTTTGTTGGGACGGAGAAGGAGCGGACACAGTGGTTGAGGAAGTTTTATTTGTTGGGGACGACGCTGGAGACGGAGCAGGTGTTGGATGTGCGGTGTGCGATTCGCGGATTGCGGGCGGTAGAGGGGTTGAAGGAGACAAAATTGTGGCTGCAGGCTTCGAGGGGGCAGGCGGTGAATGCGGTTTATGCCTCCCTGTTTGAGGAAGGCATCACGCGGTTGGACTTGCATGAGATGCCGGGATCGCATCGGGAGGTCAATGCGCCGAATTGTTTGAATGTGCTGAAGTTTTTGGATGTGCCTCAGGCGGTGGCGATGGCGGCGGAACGGACTAGGGTGATTATTTACGGAGGTGAAGATGAAGCTTGGGAGTTGCCGATGGGGGTGGCGGAGAAACTGGAATGGGGTGGGGAGAAGGGGCGGGGGGTGCAGTTGCGCAAGGAGGGGCACTGAGGAAAGAGTGGCGCTTCGCGCTTGGGAATGATGGCCGGTCTGGAGGCCGGCGCTCCCAGGGGGGCGGATTATGAATGGAATCTCATTGGCTCTGGCGGGGATGCTGCTTGATAATCTGGGGTGCGCGGCTATTCTTGGTGTAATTCTTTCTTCCTATTCATGAGTTTCGCGTTGCCCCGCACGCTGGCTTTTTCGGTAGCTGCTGCGGCCCTTGGATGGGCGTCGGTTGGTTTTGCTGACGTCAGTTACAATTTTGAGATCAAGCCGATTTTGGCGGAGCACTGTTTTAAGTGTCACGGTCAGGATGAAAAGGAGCGCAAAGCGGATCTGCAACTGGACGATCGGGAAAATGTGATCGCGATGGACGCGATTGTGCCGGGGAGATCGGATGTTGGAACGCTGATCGAGAGGATTGTGACGACGGACGTGGATGAAATCATGCCGCCGCCGGAGGAGCACAAACCGTTAAAGCCGGAGCAGATCGAGTTGATCAAACGCTGGTTGGCGGAAGGGGCAAAGTTTGAAAAACACTGGTCGTTCATTCCGCCGGTGATGCCGCAGGTGCCGACGGTGAAAACCGAGGGAGGGGCGCGGGTGGTGAATGAGGTGGATGCTTTTGTGCTGAAGCGTTTGGAGGAGAAGGGGATGAACCAGGCGGCGGAGGCGACTCGTGAGGCTTGGTTGCGGCGGGTGACGTTTGATTTGACCGGGCTTCCTCCGACGCTGGCCGAGCAGGATGCGTTTTTTGCGGATCAATCCGAGGGAGCGCGGGCGAAGGTGGTGGATCGGTTGTTATCCGCTCCTGAGTATGGGGAGCACATGGCGGTGGGGTGGCTGGATGTGGCGCGGTTTGCGGACACATTTGGCCGGCATGAGGATCATGACAGTCAGACCTGGCCTTATCGGGACTGGGTGATCCGGGCGTTTAATGACAACCTGCCGTATGACCAGTTTGTGAAGTGGCAGACGGCGGGGGACATGATGCCGGGGGCGACGCAGGACATGTATCTGGCGACGGTTTTCAACCGGCTTCCGCAGCAAAGCAACGAGGCGGGGAGTGATGAGGAGGAGTTTCGGCAGGAGATTGTGGCCGACCGGGTGAATACCAACGGGATTGCTTTCCTGGGACTCAGCATGGAGTGCGCGCGTTGTCACGATCACAAGTATGATCCAATTTCAACGCGCGAGTATTACAGCATGGCGGCTTTTCTGAACAACATTGATGAGTGCGGGTTGTATACAGTTTACACGACCAATATTCCTGCGCCATCCATGTTCATCTATGAGGGTGATGACGAGCGGCAGCATGCCAATGTGAAGTTGAAGATGCAGTTCAAGGAGGCGGAGCGCGAGGCGACGTTGCCGGAAGCGAAGAGGCGTTTTGAGCGGTGGCTGAAAGAGCTTGAGGGGCGTCCGGCGGCTGCGAAGCCTTTGGTGCATCTGGATTTCGAAGGGTATTTGCAGAAGGAGGAGAAGACGCTGAAGAACTTGGCGGATGCGGACAGATCGGGCTTGCTGCGTCGGCGCACGGACTTTGCAGAGGGGCACATCGGGCAGGCACTTTATTTTAAAGAGGACAATGCAGTCACGGTTCCTGGAGTGGGTCAGTATAGCCGCACGCAGCCATTCAGTTTTTCCATCTGGTTGAAGCCGACAGTGTCTCAGGAGCGGGCGTTGGTGGTGCATTATTCGCGGGCGGGACTGGATGCGGGATCACAGGGTTATGAGTTGTTGATGGAAGATGACCGGCTGTCTTTTGCGTTGTGTCATTTCTGGCCGGGCAATGCGATGCGGGTGAAGATGAATCAGCCGCTGACGCTGAGTGCCTGGTCGATGGTGACGGTGACTTATGATGGATCGAGCCGTGCGGCGGGTATCAAAATGTATCTCAACGGGTTGCCTGCGGTGACGGAGGTGGATCGGGACCGGCTCTACAAGGACATAAAGCACAGTGCAACCTTCATGGACAAGGACGGGGTGAATGCGCCGACGTTGACGGTGTCGGGTCGGCACAACGACAAGTCGCTGGACAAAACTTATGTGGATGAGTTCTATTTTTGGGATCGGGAACTGGCACCGGTGGAGGTGAAGTTGTTGGGGAATCGGGATGCGGCGAACAAGCCGGAGGATTGGTTCGCGTGGTGGCTGAGGGAGAAGGATCCGGTGTGGCGCAAACTTTCGCAGGAGTTGAAGGAGTTGCGGGATGAGGAGAACGTCATCGCGATGAGGATGAAGGAGGTGATGGTGATGCGGGAGATTCCAGAGGAGAAAAGACGCCCGACCTTTGTGCAGGAGCGGGGGCATTTTCAGGCGATTGGCGAACGGGTGAGGCCGGATGTGCCGGCGAGTGTGTTTGAGTTTCCGGAGGATCTGCCGCGCACTCGATTGGGCTACGCGGAGTGGTTGGTGGACCGTCGCAATCCGCTCACGGCGCGGGTGTTTGTGAACCGGATCTGGCAGCAGTTTTTCGGGCGCGGACTGGTGGTGACGAGTGAGGACTTTGGGGTGCAGGGCCAGCTACCGACGCATCCGGAACTGATGGACTGGCTGGCGGTGTGGTTCATGGACAACGGTTGGGATGTGAAGGCGCTGTGCCGGTTGCTGGTGTTGTCGGCAACTTATGGTCAGGACAGCATGCCGGTGGAGCGACGCTGGTTGGAGGATGACCTGGACAACGCGTTGCTGGCGCGGGGTCCGCGCACACGGCTGTCGGCGGAGCAGTTGCGGGACAATGTGCTGGCGGTGAGTGGGTTGTTGGTAAAGGATTTGGGTGGGCCGCCAACGAAGCCGTATCAGCCGGCCGGCCTGTGGGAAGATTCAGGAACGCAGCACAGTTATCATCAGGATCACGGGGCGAGATTGTTTCGGAGAAGTTGTTATACTTTTTGGCGGAGGACCTTGCCGCCTCCTTCGATGACGGTGTTTGATGCGCCGACGCGGGAATTTTGCAAGTCGCGCAGGGACCGAAGTTCGACGCCGTTGCAGGCGTTGGTGTTGTTCAATGATCCGCAATTCTTGGAGGCGGCGCGGGTGTTGGCCGAGAAATTGGTGCGTGACCATCCAGGCGACGATCTGGCGCGCGTGGAGACGGCTTTTCGTTTGTTCACCGGGCGCAAAGCTGATGCAATGGAGCGGGAGGTGTTGACGGCGTTGTTGCGGGATCAACGAAGTTATTTTGCAGGATGTCCCGAGGAGGCTGAGCGCTTGCGCAGTGAGAATGGCGAGGCACCGGTGGCGAAGGAACTTTCGGCGGTGGAGGTGGCGGCTTCGACGATGCTGACGCGGGCGTTGTTGGGTTATGAGGACAGTGTGGTGAAGCCGTGATACTGAGTGAAAAGGGATAAGTGAAAAGTGAAAAGCTTATGATGAATGACTTATCCAATTCGAGTGCCTGCACAGGTGCGTGGTCGGCGGCGGGAATGTCGCGTCGGGAGGTGCTCTCGAAGATGGGGATGGGGCTTGGGGGGATGGCGTTGGCGGACATGATGGGTGGGGGAGGGACAAAGTTGGCGGCGGCTGAAGCGTCTTCAATGGCGGCGGCTCGGGTGGGTGGATTGTCTCATCTGCCGGATTTTGCGCCCAAGGCGAAGAGGGTGATCTTTTTGTTCATGAGCGGTGGTCCGTCGCAATTTGAGAGTTTTGATTACAAACCGGTGTTGCAGAAGAACCAAGGGGATGAGTTCCCGGCTTCGTTCAGAAAGGGCGGCAAACCTTTGGGAATGTCGGGGGCGCAGAGCAAGTTCACGATGGTGGGCTCGCCGTTTGAGTTTCGTCAGCACGGGCAGAGTGGGGCGTGGATAAGTTCGCTATTTCCGCACACGGCGAAGGTGGCGGATGATCTTTGTTTTGTGAAGAGCATGACGAGCGATGCGGTGAATCATGATCCGGCTTTGACGTTCATGCAGACGGGTTCTCAGTTGCCAGGGAGACCGAGCATGGGGGCGTGGTTGAATTATGGACTGGGCACGGACAATGCGGATCTGCCGAGTTTTGTGGTGCTGATCAGCAAGCGCGGAGTGGACCAGCCATTGAGTTACCGGTTGTGGGACAGCGGGTTTTTGCCGTCGCATCACTCCGGGGTGCATTTTCGGACTGGCAAGGATGCGGTGCTGTTCTTGAGCGAACCGGCGGGGGTGTCGCGGGCATCAACGCGGCGGATGTTGGATGCGTTGAAGGAGATGCATACGGAGAAGATGAGGGCGATGCCGGATGCGGGGGTAAATGCGAGGATTGAGCAGTATGAGATGGCCTTTCGGATGCAGGCGAGTGTGCCTGAGGCGACGGATTTGAGTTCCGAGCCGGAGCACATTTTTAAGTTGTATGGCGATGACGCGAAAAAAACGGGGAGCTTTGCGGCGAATTGCATTCAGGCGCGTCGACTGGCGGAACGCGGGGTGAAGTTCATCCAGTTGTATCATCCGGGTTGGGATCACCATGGCGGGCTTTGTGAGGAGTCGGCTTATCCGACTTCGGCTCGTGAAGTGGACCAGCCATGTGCAGCGTTGCTAACGGATTTGAAGAATCGTGACATGTTGAAGGACACCTTGGTGATCTGGGGTGGAGAGTTTGGCCGGACGAGTTATTCACAGGGGAATTTCTCGAAGAAAGAGACCGGAACTCCCGCCTACGGCAGAGATCATCATCGCGATTGTTTCACATTCTGGATGGCAGGTGGTGGCATCAAGGGTGGGCTGACTTACGGGGAGAGTGATGAACTGGGATACAATGTGGGCCGCGATGCGGTGACGGTGAATGATTTCCATGCAACGGTGCTGCACCTGTTGGGGATCAATCACGAGCGCTTCACTTATCGGTTCCAAGGCCGTGATTTCCGACTGACAGATGTGGCGGGAAATGTGGTTAAGGCTATAATGGCCTGATGATTTCGCGCTTAATCCGAGCTTCCGTCGCCAGGACGGGGGTGTTTGTGGTGTTGATTTTGATGTCGATGGGAGGCGTGATGGTGGCGTCGGCCCAGGAGCGAATGCATGAGCTGAAGCTGGATTTGGATGCGGTGCTGAAGTTGCCGGATTTGTGGGATCTGACACCTGAGACGCTTGCCGAAAGGTGTCCTGCCGAGGGATTTGAGTCGAATCCGTTTTTTAAGTGGGCGGCAGAGGAGACGAGTGGGAACCGGTTCGCGTTTTTTTCGCGTCAGCCGTTTGCCAATGTGAAGGTCGAAGCGTCTTTGTTTGGCGGGACGGTGTTGGTGAACACGATGGTGGTGCAGTTTACCAACAACAAGGTTACCGAGGTGTTGGTGGTGTTGCATGGCACGGAGGTGGATGGGCTGTTGGGACTGGATGAGTTTGATGCGAAGAAGTCGGCCTGTGCGACGGGCCTGGTGGGTTTGGTGGGAGCGCAAGCGATGGGGCAGAAGCGGTATTTTGGAAGCAAGTTGGTGCGGTCATTGGAGTCGCAGTCCTACTCGGGCAAGGAGGCGACAGCGTGTTTGGATGCGGGGGTTGAAGCGAAGCTTGTGAGGTTTGTGTTGGCTCCGGCGGGGACTGACCCTGCGGTGTTGCTGGCGCAGCCGGTGGTGGAACTGGAGCGGGGAGCGACGGAGTATTTTTGTGATCTGGATGGGTTGATGAAATTTCCGCAATCGTGGGAGATGACGCCGGCAAAGTTCGAGGCGGCGTTTGGGGTGGACCGGTCGGGGGATACACCGATTTTTCAATGGTTGAATGCGGAGAAAACGGCGGCGCGTTTTTCGAGGCAGCCATTTTCTAATGTGGCGGTGGATCTGACGATGTTTGGTGGTCGCGATCGGGTGGAGGAGGCGGTGTTTGATTTTGCGGATGGCAAACTTTCTCAGGTATATGTGTCATTATACAACCGGGGGGATAGCGGCCCCATTTCGAAGGATGAGTTTGATGCGAGGTTCAAAAAATCGGGTCAGGCACTGATTGGGTTGCTCGGTGCGAGGCCGGTGGAGCATCGGTCGACGGCTCCGACGGCGGTGAAGACGACGAGTTGGTTGTGGAACACGCCTCATACGCTGGCCTTGCTGGAGTATAATGCGGAGGCCACCGTGAAGAAGGCGGCGGCGGAGTTTTTAAGGTTGAGAGTTGCGCCGGTGGCGAGGAGGGATCAGTTGCTGAACATTGCGGCGATTGGTCAGTCGACGACGACGTTGAAGCGTGGGGATCTTTTGCAGTTTGTGAAGAAGGAGTCGAATGGCGATGTGCTGGTGACGGGGATCCCGATGGTGGATCAGGGGGCGAAAGGGTATTGTGTGGTGGCTTCGTGCGAGCGGTTGTTTGGGTATTTGAACATTCCTTGTGATCAACATGAGCTGGCATCGATTGCGGGCAGTGAGGCGGACCGGGGAACGACGGGAGCGGCGTTTGTGGAGGCGTTGAAGAAGATCAACACGCGGTTCAAGGTGCGGTTCAAAGCGCTCTTGGAGAAGGCTCCGCTGGAACGCAGTGATGCGAGGGAGGCGAGACCGGACCGGTTTGCGAAGATGATTCAGGAACAGATTGACCGTGGGGTGCCGTTGTTGTGGGCCTTGCAGCTGGGGTTGTTTCCGGAAGAGCCGAACACGGCCTTGCAGGCGGGTGGCGGTCACATGCGGTTGATTATTGGGTATAATATTCCGCGTGAGGAGGTGTTGTTCAGTGACTCATGGGGAGCCGGGCATGAGCTGAAGCGGATGAAGCTGACCGACGCGGTGAATGCGACGTTTGGGGTTTATCTGGTGGAGCCGAAGGGACGGTGATTTTATGAAACAGCTGCTGCTACGGGGTTTTATTTTTATCGGTGGTGTGACGGCAGTGCTAGGCGGATTGAGTTTGTGGTGGGCTGGGGGGGAGAAATCACGAGTTCATGAGGCTGTGGTGAAGTCTGCTCGACTGGCTGCGATTCCAAGTTCCGATTACAAGGCCAAAACGGAGGGAAACGTATTTAGCAGGGTGTATTGGATTTCTTTTAGGTGCGATGATGCCGCGTTCACTGCCTTTATCGAAGCATCACCTAGCTTGAGAAATGTTACGCCGTATATTTTTCCATTTTCTCAAGAGCATGCAGAGCCTACAACTTTTGATCAACCTCCTGAATATGAAAGAGAGGCGATGCGTAACGCAGAGTATTTTTGGGGCGGCGACATCGACGAATTAGCTGAGACAGCTGAATTCTGGAGATCAACGACTTCTAGAAAAAAGGGCCGACGGTATGAGATAATTGTTCCCGAAGAAGCAATTTTTGGCTGGCTACTGAGGGATGATGAAAGCGGAGAGGTCTTTCTTCTTGTGAGATACAGCTGAACGAAAAAGCTAGCGTGTCAAATGTTGTGGAACTTGCGCGTGGGCACTTTGCTGGCATGGTGGCAGGTTCATGCTTGCTGCTGAAAATCTTGGGATCTCTTATGGACCGCGCCGATTGTTCGGTGAGGTGAATTTTACCATTCGTGCGGGGGAACGCGTTTCGCTGGCGGGACCGAACGGGGCGGGGAAATCGACGCTGCTAAAAATGATCGCGGGGGTGGAGCAGGGGGATGAAGGCAAAATCATCAAGGCGAAGACGGTGCAGGTGGGATATTTGCCTCAGGAGGGGGTGGAAATTAAGGGAAGGACGATTTTGGCGGAGGCGGAGACGGCGTTTCAGGACGCGATGAATTTGCAGAAGGAGATGGATGAGGTGGGCGCGGCGATGGATGAGATGGATCCGCAGTCGGATGAATACGGGGATGCGCTGGAGCTTTATGGGGATTTGCAGTTGCGACTTGAGCATCACGACGTGTCGCGGATGCGCTCGCGAATTGAGAAAGTGATGACGGGTTTGGGGTTCAAACACTCGGATTTGGACCGGCTCACGGACGAGTTCAGCGGGGGCTGGCAGATGCGGATTGCGTTGGGCAAGTTGCTTTTGGCGGAGCCGAGTGTGTTGCTTTTGGATGAACCGACGAACCACCTCGACATTGAGACGGTGGTGTGGTTGGAGGAGTATTTGAAGGGGTATCCGGGGGCGATCATTTTGATCAGTCACGATAAACGATTGCTGGACAATTTGACGAACCGGACGCTGGCGTTTGAGAACGGTCGGGCGAGCATGTATCAGGGGAATTATTCATTTTTCCTGCGGGAGAGCGCGGCGCGGCGCGAGCAATTGGTGCGGGCGAAGGCGAATCAGGATCGTGAGATTGCCAAGACGCAGCAGTTCATCGACAAGTTCCGCGCAAAGGCTTCGAAGGCGTCGCAGGCGCAGAGTCGGATCAAGATGCTGGAGAAGGTGGAGCGGATTGAGCTGGAGAGCGACGAAGCGGAGATTGGGTTCCGTTTTCCTCAGCCGCCGCAGAGCGGTCATTCGGTGATGCGGCTGGAAGGAGTGGCGAAGAGTTACGATGGGGTGCGGATGATTTTGCAGCCATTTGATTTTGAGATTTTTAAGGGGGATCGGATTGCGATTGTGGGGGTGAACGGGGCAGGCAAGACGACGTTCAGCAAGATCGTCGCGGGCGTGGAGAAGCACACAGGAGGGGATCTGGAGCTGGGGCACAAGGTGGCGATCGGGTATTATTCGCAGGATCATGCGGATGCGCTGGATGGGAGTTTGACGGTTTTTCAGACGATTGAAAAAGCGGCGAAACGGATGTCGGAGTCGGAGATGCGGACGCTTTTGGGGTGTTTCCTGTTCAAGGGGGATGATGTGTGGAAGTCGGTGAAGGTGTTGAGCGGTGGGGAGCGGGGCAGGCTGGCGCTGGCGGGGATGTTGCTGCGTCCGTCGAATTTTTTGGTGCTGGATGAACCGACGAACCACCTTGATATGCGTTCGCAGGGAGTGCTGCAGAAGGCGCTGGAAGAGTTTGGCGGGAGTTATGTCATTGTATCGCACAACCGGGATTTCCTTGATCCGATTGTGAACAAGACGCTGGAGTTCAGGGTGGGGGAAGCGCCGAGGTTGTATTTGGGGAACCTGAGTTATTATCTGGAGAAACGGGCGGAGGAGCAGGCGCGTGCGGCGTCGCAGGCGCGGGTGGCGGCAGCGGTTCCCGTGGCGAAAGTGGCTCCGGCAGCGGTGACGAATGCGAAGGCGGCTGCGGATGAGACGGTGGTGTCGGGCAAGGACAAGGAGCGTCGGCGTTTGGATGCGTTGCGCCGGCAGGAAAAAACGCAGGTGTTGAAACCTTTGCAGGCGAAGCTTAAGGAGGTGGAGGGGCTGATCGAGACCATTGAAAAGGACAAGGCGATCCAGTTGGGATTGATGAATGCTCCGGGGTATGGCGAAGATGCGGGAGCCGCGCGGGAGATCGCGATGAAGTATGCGGAGTTGGAGAAGTCGTTGAGCCGGGCGTATTCGCAGTGGTCGGAAGTCAGCGAGGAACTGGAGCGTGTGGAGGCGAAATTTGCGGAAGATTAGGAAAAAGGTGCGCTTATTTTTTTCAATAGCCTTATTTCAATTGGGCAAAGAGCGAAAAACGCGACCGTTTGTGCAGATCGGTTCGATGAATTTTCGACGTAAAAGCAGCGTTGGCCTGTCTAATGCGTCTAAATCACACATGATGGCTTGAAAATGTCATCAGACAGGGTGAAGAAGGGTTCGATTCTCAATTTATGCTAGGATTAAAGGTTCAAGACAACGCGGAATTTGGGGCTGAGATTATTCGTAAAGTGCGCGAAAAAGGCGGCCTTTCACGGGTGGAATTGGCGCGTGAATTGGGGGTGGCGGCTTCAACGATTGGTCGACATGTGGATGCGCTGGTTTCGGGGCAGTATTTTACGGAGACCGTGGAACCAACTCGTGAGGCGGGCAGACCTCCCACCCGCTTGCGTCCGAATGCGGGGAGAGGCTGTTTTGTAGGGGTGGATTTTTATTCCAGCAGCCTGTATGCGACGGCGGTGGACTTTGCGCAGCACAACATTGTGCAGAAAAGTTATGAGCTGAATGGCAAGGCGGGGGTGGATTTTGTTTTGGAGGAGCTGGCCGGAGCATTGAAGGACATGAGCAGTGCGGCAGGAATGCCGGTGCTGGCGGTGGGTTTGGCGACTCCGGGTCGCGTGGATGCGTCTCGCGGCGTGGCATTGCATTATGCGCAGGTGCCTGGTTTTCTTGATGTGCCGTTGGCGGAGAAGATGCAGGAGGTCACCGGGGCGAAGACGTTTGTTGAGAACAACATTCGCACGATGGCGCTGGCGGAACGCTGGTTTGGCGTGGCGCGGGGTTGTCAGGAGTTGATCTGTCTTGGGGTGCGTGTGGGGATCACGGCGGGGATTGTGCATCAAGGCCAGTTGTCGACCGGTTATCGCGGTCTGGGTGGAGAGGTGCGGGGGATGAATTGTCCGGTTTACGATGCGCAGAAGGACGAGTGGTCCTGGGGCGCGGACAATGCGATTGAGACGACGGCAAGTGTGCCGGCAGTGTTGTCGCGTTATTTCCAATTGAGTGGCGAAGAGGTGGAGATGGAAGCGTTTTTGGCCGCGGTGGAGGGCCGGGTTCCGGCAGCCATGATTGCCTTGAAAGAGGCGGCGGCGGTGCATGGTTGGTTGATCACGCAAATGGCGCAGGTGACCGATCCTGAGATGGTGGTGTTGTCGGGTCCGCTGACAAAGATGGGTGACGTTTATCTGGATGTGGTGAAGGAGATGTCCGCACTTTTCGCGAGCAACTATTACCCGCAGGTGCCGATTCATTTGTCGGAACTGGGTGAATTTGCGGGTGCGGTCGGTGCGGCGGGGTTGGCGCTGGAGCGCTGGCGGCCGGATGACATGGGCTGATGAATGAGCGGTCTCCAAGGAGGAGACGGGGACAAAAAATGCCGCCGGTTGGGAGATTCGGGTGATCGACGGCCGGAGCGCCCGCCTCGCAATCTCCATCAGATGATGCGCGACTGACGGCGGCGACGGCTCACGACAAGAGCGCCAAGTCCGACGAGGGCAAGGAGCGTTTTTGAGGGCTCAGGAATGGCGGCGACGGAGATGACGCCGGTGGAGAGAAAGTTGCTGACGTCCCAGAGACGGGTGAGGGAGCTGATGTCGGGCAGGTCGAATTGCAGACCATTGTCGCTGCTGCCATCGCGGAGGTTGGTTCCGACATCAAAGGTCCCGGCCAGGGTGCCGGACCAGCCGAGCAGGGTGAAGCTGTTGCCGACGGCGAAAGCGGTGTCAAAGGCTCCGGTGCCGGTGGTGAGGCTGGTGGTGACGTTAACATTGCCGTCGAGGGTCAGGGCATCAGCAGTGGTGATGTTGATGCGGTCATTGTCGCCTGCGCCTTCAATTTGGAGGACGGCGGTGCCGCCCGTGTTGAGGGCGAGTTGTGACAGCGTGATGGTGCCGGTGAGTCCGCCACCGTCGTCGCCGGGTCGGAGAAAGCCGCTGGTGATGGTGGTGGATCCGTTGATGGTGCCGGTGCCGGAGAGGCTGGCAGCGGCGTTGTTGACGGTGACAGCGCTGCCTGCGCCGAGGGAGCCCACGCCACCGAGGCCAACCTGGAGTGTGCCACCGGAAATGGTGGTGGCACCGGTGTAGGTGTTGACGCCGCTGAGGACCTGGGTGCCGGTGCCGAGTTTGGTGAGGGCGATGACTCCGTCGTTGGTTGCGGGGACGGCGTTGTTGGTGATGATGCCGGAGAAGGTGCCGGAAGCATTGCCACTTCCGACGCGCAGGTTGCGTTGGGTGGTGCCGCCGGTTTGATCGCTTTCTGAGGTGATGGTGCCGCCTCCGGTGAGGGCACCGGTGGTAAAATTCACAGGGGTGGCGTTGTTGTTGGTGGCGAGAATGAGAGTCGCACCGGTGGCAACGGTGGTTTCGCCGAGCTGATGGTCGCCCGGTGAGGTGCCAGATTTGATAAAGGCGAGAATGCCTTCCGAGACGTTGGTGGCTTCAAGAATGGCGGCGGCTCCGGTGGTGGCGGTATTGGTTCCGCCCAGGGTAAGGGCTCCGCTGCCGAGTTTGGTAAGGATGTGACCGGCACCGCTGATGGTGTGACCGGTCATGGTCAGGCGGGTGCTGCCAAGGACGGTGATTTCGATGTCGTTGGTGAGGGTGATGACGGGGGTTCCGGCGTTGAAAGTGCCGATAGTGGTGTTGTTGCCGGAGGTGCTGCCAACAGTGCCGTAGGTGAAGCTGCCGTTGAGCACCTTGTTGAAGATGCCGGTGACGGTGAGGCCGGTGCCGCTGTTGTTGAGGATGCCGCCGTTGATGGTGAAAGTGCCGGTGCCAAGGGCGGTGGCATTGCGGAGATTGAGCGTGCCGGAGGTGAGCGTGACGCCGCCGCTGAAGGTATTGGCCCCTGACAGGGTCCAGACTCCAGTCCCGGATTTTTCAATGGCGAGGGTGCCGATGCCGTCGCTGATGATGCCGCTAATTTCGGAACCGGTATTGATGCCGTTGAGGGTGAGCAGGGCGGTTCCGACAACGCCAGTGCTGACGCCGTTGAACACTTTGATGGCGACGGCAGCGGGATTGGTGGTGGAACTGGTCCAGGTCTGGTTGGCTTGAAGGCTGAGATTGACGGCATTGACGAGGGGGTCGGTATTGGAACCGATGTTGAACGCTCCGCGCACGTGGTTGATGCCGCTGGCACCAAGGTTGAGGGTTTGGGCAGTGCCGCCGCCAAGGAGGGTGGTGACGAAATTGTTGGAGGTGTTGGTGGCGAGGCCCAGGGCGGATTGGGTTCCGTTCAGGTTGACGATTTGGTCGACGGTGGCGGTGGTGGTGCCGAAAATGGCGATGTCGGATGCGCCGGGCGGATTGGCGGGATCAGGGGTGGCGGCGGTCTGCAGGGTGGACCAACTAGTGGGATCGGCCCAAGAGGTTCCGCTGCCGTCCCAGAAGAGGTTGACCGCGCTGGCATGGGGCAAGCAGGACAAAAAGACGGCAATGAATGCAATCGCAAGGACCGGGAGTGGACGGCGGGACTTGGAAAGGAAAACGGTCATGGTGGCGAGCGATGGGCCGCAGGATTGGTTGAGTGGCGGGGAGGGATGAGGGTCAGGACGGCGTGTTCAAAAAAACGCGTGATTCAAATTGTGAGGGGAGGGGTTATTTTTGGCAAGACATAAACCGCGTTAAATGGTGCCGGGTTGTTCCCTCCGGTGATGCTGTGCACGCGTTTAGGGAGTCTGCTGTGGGGGCAGACGGTCGCAGATAATGGACGCGACGGGGTTGAGGTGGACAGAAATGTCCACCCCCCTTGCTTTAGCTTAAAGGCACTCGGCGATTTGGACGGCGTTGAGGGCGGCACCTTTGAGGAGCTGGTCCCCGGCGACCCAGAAGGCGAGGCCGTTGTCCAAGGCGCAGTCGATACGCAGGCGTCCGACGGCACAGTTGTCTTTGCCAGCGACGTTCAGGGCGAGAGGATACTGCTTCAGGGAAGGATCGTCGATGACGTCGAGGCCAGGGGCGGCGCTGAGCACTTCGCGCGCGGCTTCGAGGCTGATGGGGCGCTCGAACTCGGCGTTCACGGCGACGCTGTGGGCGCGGAACACGGGCACGCGCACGCAGGTGACGCTGGCGCGGAAGTCGGGGTGGTGCATGATTTTGCGCCCCTCGTTTTCCATTTTCATTTCTTCCTTGGTGTAGCCGTCGTCGAGGAAGGAGTCGACATGGGGAAGCGCGTTGAAGGCAATCTGATGGGGATAGACTTTGACAAATTCATTGGCCACCTGGACGTCGTCCCACTTACGCTCGGAGCGGGCCCATTCGCGGGTTTGGGCTTCGAGTTCTTCAATGGCCTGTGCACCGGTGCCGCTGACGGCCTGGTAGCTGGCGGCGATGACGCGTTTGACGCCGAAAGCCTGATGCAACGGATAGAGCGCCATGAGGGTGATGGCAGTGGTGCAGTTCGGATTCGCGACGATGTTTTTGGGAAGGTTTTTGAGGTCGCCAGCATTGATTTCGGGCACGACGAGGGGCACCTGATCATCCATGCGGAAGGCAGAGGAGTTGTCGACCACAATGGCTCCGGCGGCGGTGGCGTGCGGGGCGAATTCCTTGCTGATGCCGCCTCCGGCGCTGAAAAGCGCGATGTCTACCCCTGTGAAAGCGTCGGCGGTGAGTTCCTTGATGGTGATGTCCTGACCCTTAAATTTCATGGTCTTGCCAGCGCTGCGTGCGGAGGCAAGGAGGGTAAGTTCACCGACGGGGAAGGCGCGTTGTTCGAGACAGCGCAGCATTTCCACGCCGACCGCGCCGGTGGCACCGACGATCGCGACGTGTTTGAGATTGCTCATTAAGGAAGGGTGGTGTGTGGTTAGATTGATACGCTTTGCTGATCCATCTGGTTCGGCGAACGCACCTCCCCGGTTGCCCGAGGGCGGTCAAGATGACACATTCCGCAAAACGATCAACTTCAACATCATGCTGCTGTCCCGACCAAGATTGGAAGTTTCCATCGCCACCCAGATCCTGAGTCTGTGGGATGGATCGCGATTGGTGAAGAGCTGGCCGTGCAGCACTTCGAAGTTTGGCATTGGGTTTGAGGAAGGTTCGATGAAAACGCCGCTCGGGCATTTTCGCATCGCGGAAAAGCGTGGGGATGGGGCCAGTTTGCACACGATTTTTAAGGCGAGAGAGCCGGTTGGTGAATGGCATGCTGGTGAGGCGGAAAGCGAAGATTTAATTCTGGGCCGGATTCTCTGGCTCGAGGGGGGTGAGGAGCGCAATGCGAACACTTTGGGCCGCTACGTTTACATTCATGGCACCAATGGAGAGGACAAAATTGGTCAGCGCGCGAGTCACGGCTGCATCCGGCTGCGCAATCAGGATGTGGTCGAACTCTACGATCTAGCGAAGGTGGGGATGCCGGTATGGGTCAATGAATGAACCAACCCACGGAGAAAAACACACGCGGATTACGAGGGCACCCGATTGTTAATGTGAAGGAAATGTTTTAATCATTTCTGCTGGCAAAACTCCTGCTTGCATCTATACAGAACGGACGCTTGGAAAATCTTCCAAATGTTCACAATCAACAAACGTTAATCTAATTCAATCCTACATGAAGCTTACTCTTCTCGCTCTCGCCATGGCCGCCGTCGCAATGGTCTCCTGCAAATCCAAAACCACCTCCGCCCCTCCTCCTCCAGTGGACATGGGCTACAGCAGCAGCAAATAATCAATTTTTGCTGATTTGTTGACCAAATCATCAAGGCGTGTTGGGAATTCCCGACGCGCCTTGTTTTTTGCCTTTTTTTGTATCAAGCGGGTGTTTGAGCGCGTATGATTTCCTGCTCAATCTTTAAATTCAACCAATTCAACATGACCCGTATTCTTACCCTGATCGCCTCTGTTTCTCTTCTCAGCCTCGCCTCCTGCGCCACGCACGGCAAAAAAGGTTCCTCCTGCTGCGGCACCGACAAAGCCAAAAAAGAGTGCTGTGACTCCGCCAAGAAGGACAAAAAAGATTGCGCCACTTGCGCTCCTGACGCCAAGAAAAAGGCCTGAGTTTTTTGATTTAGGAATCAGTTCCACTTTAGAACCGCCGCGCTCAAATTTTGGGTGTCGGCGGTTTTCTTTTGGCTCCGGGGACCTTGCCATAGGACACACTAACATGGGGATGGTTGGCGGCGAGAAATCGCCAGGGGAATTCGGCCGCTTTGCTGATGCCCACGCGAACATCAGCGACCACGGTTACTGTATGAGAGGGTTTGGGTTGCCGCAATTGTCCGAGGGGGCTGCGCTCGGGGCCGGTGAGGGGCAGTCCGTGGTGATCACCGGTGATGCCCAAGGCCAGCGCGAGTTTTCCCGGACCGGAGCAAAGGTGTCGGCCTTCGCGTCCACCCCGGCGTTCTTGCATGATCGGGATGCCGTCTTTCGGTTCGAGGGCGCGGACAAGGATCAGTCCATCACGCTGACCACCTTTCGCCAGCAGGTTGAAGAGCCAATACATGCCGTAGTTGAGATAGACATAAGCGGAGCCGGGCGGATGGTTTTGCACGAACGCGCGGGCGGAAAGACGCGAGGCGGTGTGGCAGGCGGAGTCACCTTCTGCGGCGTAAGCTTCGGTTTCGACGATGATGCCGCTGCAACCGTTCCAGTGAAGTTCAATGCCAATGAGGTCGCGGGCGACGATAATGACATCGCGCTGGAAGAAGGCGGGGGTGAGGGGGGTGGAGGGCATGGGTTTTCTCATGCGAGGAACGCGAGGCACGGAAGAGATTCAATCTGGATTGGGTCGCCGGATATTGACACGGATGAAGGCAGCTTGGAGGACGGCTTTGCCATTGAACTCCGCCGTGCCTTCGGGCTTCCAGATGGAGAGGAGACGCATGCAGCCGTCGCTGAGTATGGTGGAGGTGGCAATCTTGGTGCGATGGAAGTTTCTGATAGGTAATGGGGAATCGTGGGCTGCCGGTTCGGATTGGGGTGTCGGTGAGGCGTAATGATATTCGAGACTGAGATTAAGGTCGATAGTTTGCCCGTCAGGTGTGATTACTGGATCCAATTCAAGACGCGTGCCGATGAGTTGAGAGTCTTCAAAAACGACTCTCATGGTGCTCGCATCCGTTGGTGTCGGGACTTCACGCTTGTTTTCATCAACGGCTGCCGGAGCGACAGGAACTTTGTCGTGAGAGATAAATTCAATTTCTTTGGCTTGGAGCATCTCTTGTCCCGCTTGAGTTACGCCGCGTTGGCCGCTTCGACAGTCGAGATGAATGGTTCGCAAGTGCTTTGCTTTGTTCTGACTAATCAGCTTTTCGATTTCATTCCAGACTTGAGTGTGGTCCCCCTGCTGTTTGGTCTGGTTGGAGAAGTGTTGTAGTGAGTTGGCATCAGCTTGGACGATCTCTATGGTGTGTAAAATTTCAGCAGGGTTCATTCTGCATCCTCCAGAGGTGTAGGCTTCGACGGCGTCGAGCGCGGCAGTGGTATTGACAACCGTTAACAAGTGATTGTAGGGATCAAATGTCGCCAATGAGCCCTCGGGGAATGGAATGCCTTCGGCTTTCAGGATGGTTTCAGGATTACGTCGTAATGCCTGATCGGCTTCTTGAGATGGGGCGAACGGATCAGAAATCGTGGATTGTAATAGTTCTGCGGGAACTGGGAAGGTTCGCAACTCCATTCCTGCGGGAACGAGGGGTTGAGGCCGACCTTCAGCAATGGGACTGACGGTTTCGACCTTGTCCGCGAGACGGGTGAGAATTTGCTGGAGGCGGGTATTCGGTGCGGGAATTGCAGATTGTAAGTGGACGGTAAGGAATGCTGCCTGCATTATTTCTGGGCGGCCAAGGACTTCATTCGAGGGAACAGTCCAGACACTCAACAGCTTGGTGGCACCGACATCAAAGTAGGAGGAGGTAACAGTTTTGGTAAAGTGAAGATCCGTCATTGGAATCGGAAATTTCTGCGGAGCACCGAGGAGGTTCAGTGGCTCATCGCGATGTTCTGGAGGCGAAAAGTGGTATTCCAATCCGTAGTTGAGATCGACTCCCCGCTGATTGGCTAGCAATACAGGATCCGCTTCGAAAATGAGTCCGACTTGCCGTATTTCCCGCCCGAGGGCGACGGTTCCGTTGTTAGAGAGATTAATTTCCTGGCTCTGCAGGATGTCTTTGGCCGTGTCCAGCACCATTCGCCCCCCGGACTTAATCTCACCTCTCTGTGTGGCAGTGATGCGGAATGCTCCGGCAGGTTCTGATAACAATGCTTGGGATAGCCGGGGGCCATGGTCACGCTGCTTTTGTAAGTCCGCCAAGAGTCGGTGCATTCTGTCAGGTTCCGCCTCAATGATCTTCAACTCCAAAGCAATAACTTTTGGCACTTTCTCATTAAGGAGATCTGCTACACGTTCAAAGGCCTGCATGCGGTGGTAGTTGAACGGTTTTAACAATCCATTCATTCGGCGCTGCTGGTGTCTGCGCTTTTGTGGGGATGGTGAAAATGCAGGCAATCAGCAGAGCGAGAAGGAGGTTTTTCAGGACGTCAGGCATTGGGCGCATTGTCTCAGGCAACAAGATTTGAGGGAAGCGCGAATGTTTGGGGAAAGTGGTGTTTTTTTGGACAATATCGGAGCGAAAGATGGACGGGGGAACGTTGGTTTAATGGATGAAGTTTTTTGTCGCCAGTTCAGTTCTGCTTTGGGCGCTTTCTGCGGCGGCCTTTGCAGGAGTGGACTATGGGCGGGAGGTCAAACCGTTGCTGGCGAGTGCTTGTGTGCAATGTCATGGGGCAAACAATCCGAAGTCGGGGTTACGATTGGACACGGCGGCGAGCATTTTGAAAGGGGGGGAAAGTGGTGCGGCGGTGGTGCGGGGACGGGCGGATGAGAGTTTGCTGGTAGCCCTATTGAAAGGGGCGCATGGCGAGATTCCGGCGATGCCTTACAAACGCAATCCGCTGGGTGACTCGCAGGTGGAATTGATCAAGCGATGGATCAATGAGGGGGCACGGGCTCCCGAAAATGAAGTGCCGAGCCGGTGGATGCATTGGTCGTTTGGTGCGCCGATGCGGTCGAATGGGAGCGAGATGTCGATGCAGCAAGGAGGAGGGCATCCGATTGACCGGTTCATTGATGTGGCTCTCGCGGAGCAGGGAATAGAAGCATCGCCGTTGGCTGAGTCGGCGACTTTGGTGAGGCGGTTGCATCTGGATTTGACGGGGTTGCCGCCGACGTTGGCGGAAGCGCAGAAGTTTGAACGAGCTTTTGAGAATGAGGGTGGTCGTGATCTTGCGGTGGGGCAGTTGGTGGACCGGTTGCTGGCCTCACCTCACTACGGAGAACGCTGGGGCCGGTGGTGGCTGGATCAGGCACGATATGCGGACAGCAATGGTTACAGCATTGATGCGCGGCGCAGCATCTGGCCGTATCGCGACTGGGTGGTGAAGGCCTTGAACGATGACATGCAGTTCGACCAGTTCACGATTGAACAGATTGCCGGGGATCTGCTGCCGGATGCGCCGACTTCCGCCATCGTTGCAAGCGGATTTCATCGCAATACCCAGATCAATGGCGAGGGCGGGATTGATCCAGAACAGTTTCGTATTGAGTCGGTGTATGATCGGGTCGCAACCACGGGCACGGTTTGGCTGGGGTTGACGATTGCCTGCGCGCAGTGTCACGATCACAAATTTGATCCCATTTCGCAGAAGGAATATTTTGAGCTTTTTGCGTTCTTCAACAGCACGGAAACGGATGGTCATGGCGGCACCAAATCGGCGGTTCATGAACTGGTGGGGGAACCCTTTCAAAAGGAGGCCGGAAAAAAGAAAACGGGGACCACTTTGATTATGAAGGAGCTGCCCGAGCCACGGGAGACGCGGCTGTTCATCAAAGGAGATTTTACCCGACCTGATGAGTTGGTGACACCGGGAACGCCGCAGGTGCTTCCAGCGTTGGTGTCGAGATCGGCAAAACCTGATCGCCTGGATCTGGCAAGATGGTTGGTGGATCGCAATAATCCGCTGACGGCGAGGGTGATCGTGAATCGGGTGTGGCAGGTTTATTTTGGTCGTGGTCTGGTAGAAACGGAAAACGATTTTGGGGTGCAGAGCAGTGCGCCAACTCATCCGGAGTTACTTGACTGGCTGGCAGTGGAGTTCATGGAAAGTGGTTGGAGTCTTAAACACATGCACCGGCTGATTGTGACGAGCGACGTCTATCTGCGAAGCTCAAAGGCGCGTCCGGAGTTGCATTTGAAGGACCCTGGCAATTTGCTGTTGGCGAGACAGAATCGGCTGCGGTTGGATGCGGAGTTGGTGAGGGATGTAAGTTTGGCGAGCACGGGATTGTTGAATCCAAAGTTGGGTGGGCCTCCGGTGTATCCGCCGCAGTCGGCTGAAGCCATGAAGGGTGGTCAGATCACGCGGGCATGGCCGACGAGCAAGGGGGCGGATCGTTATCGCCGGGGGCTGTATACGTTCTTCTACCGGTCCACTCCGCCTCCGTCGATGATGGTGTTTGATTCGCCGGATTCGCTGACGGCATGCACGCGCAGGGCCCGAAGCAATACGCCGTTGCAGGCGCTAACCTTGTTGAATGATCCGGCTTATTTTGAGTTTGCAGAGGCGATGGGCGAGGTCGTAAGGACGGAAGGCGTGGGGTCGGCTTTTCGTCGGGCGGTGACGCGTCAACCTTTGCCCCAGGAGTTGTCCAGGCTGGAGGGGCTTGATGCGCTGACCATTGGGCGGGTGTTGTTGAATCTGGATGAAACGATTACGCGGGAGTGATGTGATGAATCTGGATCAAACACGACGTCATTTTTTCAGCCGATGTTCGATGGGCTTGGGATCGATTGCGCTGGGTTCGATGATGGCGGGGACCAAAGGGCTGGCATCGTCGACATCAAGCGGGGCAAGGAAACCTCACTATGCGCCAAAGGCGAAGAACGTGATTTTTCTGTTCATGGCCGGGGGGCCGTCGCAGTTGGAGTTGTTTGACTACAAACCACGGCTGACGGAGTTGCATGGTCAGCCGATTCCGCAGAGTTATCTGGAGGGCAAACGTTTTGCCTTCATGGACAGCAGTCATGGGGTGAAGCTGCTGGGTTCAAAACCGACTTTCAAACAACATGGACAAAGCGGGGCGTGGGTGTCGGATCTTTTGCCGTTCACGGCAGGGGTGGCGGATGAGCTTTGTTTTGTGAAATCGTGTGCAGCGGATTTGTTTAATCACGCTCCGGCGAAGCTGTTCATGAACACGGGCAGCGGTCAGTTTGGTCGGCCCAGCATGGGGTCATGGGTGACTTATGGTTTGGGGAGTGAGGCGGATGATCTGCCGGGATTTGTGGTTTTGCAGAGTGGTCCGCGTGGACCCCGGGGCGGGGCGGTCAATTGGGCGAGCGGCTTTTTGCCAACCACTTATCAGGGGGTGCCGTTGCGTGGGGTGGGAGAGCCGATCTTGAATTTGAGTTCGCCGAAGAACATCAGTCACGCGGACCAGCGCGTGGCGATTGATGCGATTCGGGATTTGAATTTGGCGAGGTTGGTGGAGACGGGGGATGCGGAGATTCAGACGCGGATCAATGCGTATGAAATGGCTTATCGAATGCAGACGAGCGCGCCGGAGTTGATTGATCTGCAAGGGGAGTCGAAGGCGACGCTGGATTTGTATGGAGTGGATCCGTCGCAGCCGTCCTTTGCGCGGAATTGTTTGCTGGCGAGGCGCTTGGTGGAGCGTGGGAGCCGGTTTGTGCAGCTCTATCATACCAACTGGGACAGTCATGGCGGACCGGGGGAAACGTTGGAGGATGATTTTCCGAAGCGTTGCCGTGAGGTGGATCAGGGGTGTGCGGCGTTGGTCCGGGATTTGAAGGCGCGGGGTTTACTGGAGGACACGCTGGTGATTTGGGGCGGGGAATTTGGTCGGACGCCGATGGGCGAGAATCGGGCAAAGACGGGGCGCAATCATCACATCGACGCGTTCACCATGTGGTTTGCGGGCGGGGGAGTGAGGCCGGGGATGACGTTGGGAGCGAGCGATGAACTGGGGTTCAATGCGGTCGAGAATCGGGCGCATGTGCATGACATCCATGCGACGATTTTGCATTTGCTGGGGATGGATCATGAGCAGTTCACTTTCCGATTTCAGGGGCGCGATTTCCGTCTGACGGACGTTTATGGCAGGGTAATGCACCAGATGCTGCTGTAATGATGTTCTGGCAGGGAAATTTTTGAAAGGTGACGCCGACTGAATCGTTTTGGTGCCGGAATTCGGCGTTGAGGCCGGGTGCGTTGCTGTTTTGTTTGAACCTATATGAAAACTTTTTTGCCATATCTGTCGAAGGGCTTGCGCTTGTTGATGGTGGTTGCGGCTTCGGCGGTGGCTTTGGAACTGTCTGCCCAGGAAAAGGGTGGATATGCCAACACCAAAGTGGTCGAGTTGAAGACGCCTCCTGCTAAAGTAGCGGGCTCGACGGAGGAGGAGCCCGAGTTGAAGGCGGTGGTGGCGAAGATTGACGAGTTGTTGATGAAGAAGCTGGTGGCTGAAAAGGTCGAGCCGACCGCACGGGCCAATGATGAGGTGATGGTTCGTCGGATTTATCTCGATGTGATTGGGCGCGTGCCAACGAAGGATGAAGCGGTGGCGTTCATCGATTCCAAAGATCCGGAAAAACTCGCAAAGCTGGTGGACACCTTGCTGGCTTCGGAGGGTTACGTGCAAAACATGTTTAACTTTTGGGCGGATGTGTTGAGGGTGAAGACCGGGATTGCGCCGGGTGGTCAGGGAAGCAGCACGGGGGTGGCATATATCCAGTGGCTGAAAGAATCGCTGCGCAGCAACAAACCGTATGACCAGTTGGTGCGGGAGCTATTGACGGCGGATGGGGCGAGTTATGAGAACGGGGCAATCGGTTATTACATGCGCGATTATAACATGGCGCTGGATAACATGGCGATCACCACCCAGGTGTTTATGGGGACGCAGATGGTGTGTGCCCAGTGCCATGACCATCCTTTTGATAAGTGGACGCAGATGGATTATTACCAGATGGCAGCGCACAGTTACGGCATGCGCGGCACAGCGGTGCTGACGGGTCAGGAGGGTGTGACCAGATTGATGCAGCGTGAAAAGGTCAAGCCGGCTGAGCGACGTGAGTTACAACAGGCTTTGGGGCTGATCCGCTTCCGTTTGCGGTTCAATCACATTGCGGCGTTTGATCGGAAACTGGAGTTGCCGGATGACTATCAGTATGACAACGGCAAGCCTGGACAGGTGATTAGTCCGTTGATTCCTGCGGCCCTTGGACCTGAGGGAAATATTGTGGAGGAGGGCAAGGCGCCGATTGAAGCTTATGCCCAGTGGATGACGTCGCGTGAAAACCCGCGCTTCACGTTGGTGGTGGCGAATCGGCTGTGGAAGAAACTCTTCGGCATGGGAGTGATTGATCCGGTGGATGAACTTACTGACTCAACGGTGCCTTCCAATCCGGAACTGATGGCGTTTCTGGACAAGACCATGAAGGACTTGAATTATGATATGAAGGCCTATCTGCGGGTATTGTTGAATACGGACCTGTATCAACGTGAGGCATACACGAAGGATGTGGAACCAGGAGAGGTTTATCATTTTGTGGGTCCGGTTTTGCGTCGGATGAGTGCGGAGCAAATTTGGGATTCGATGGTGGGGCTGATGCGCGACAATCCAGATGAACCGAGTGCGGCATCTTATCTGGAGACCAAGCAGGCCTTGACCAAGATTGAGTGGATGGACCGTTTGCTGGAGGTGCAGAGTCCGAAAGAAGTGTTGGATGGGATGCGCACGATTGCCGACTATCAGAAAGTGTTGGCAGCTGAGGTGAAGGCCCATTTGGAGACCTTGAAAACGAGCAAGGATGAGAAGGAAATTCGCGCGGCGAGGCAGGCGGCGAGACGTCAACGGGCGAAGATCTACGAGAAGGCGGATGAGGTGGTGTTCAATCGGGGTTATCAAAAACTGGCGAAGGAGATTCGAACCCATGGCGTGGATGCGGTGGCGGCAAAAACGGACGAGGAGTTCGCGAAGCAGATCGCATTTGCGGTGAACAAGTTGGATGATGATGCATCCATGGAAGAAGCTCAGGCAGCGGTGCTGGCGGAGATGAGCAGGCCCAACCGACGCTTGTTGGAGACGGTGCGGGAGCGCGAGATGAAGGAATGGAGCGTGGGCAAAGACAAGGAAGAACGGCAGGACTACCGGCTGTTTGCGGATTACCGTGACAAGTTTGCGTGGCGTTCGGCGGATCTCCGTAATCCGGCTCCGAACGGACATTTTCTTCGGCAGTATGGTCAGAGTGATCGCGAGTTGGTGGACAACAGCAATCGCGAGGGAAGTGTCATGCAGGCATTGACGATGATGAATGGTCCGTTGTTCCGGAGCCTGATGAATCCTTATTCGAAATTGAGTCGGGACATGAAAGGGGATGCTTCGAATGAGGAGATGATCGATACGATTTATCTGAGCACCCTGTCGCGTCGAGCCACTGCGGAGGAGAAGTCGATACTGGGTGAGGTGATGGCATCAAGCGGCAAGAAAGGGCGCGGGGATGTGTTGTGGAGTGTGCTGAACACCCGTCAGTTTTTGTTTATCCAGTAAGTTTCCAATCTGCTAAATTTATGAATGGTCTTTTAACTCAGGCGAATGTGCCCACACGGCGTCAGTTTATCTCAGGAGCGGCGAAATCGTTCCTTGGGGTTAGTTTGTTAAACCAGTTGCAGGGCAAAGGTTTGGCGGCGGGAGCGGATGCTGCGACGGTAAAGCAGGTGGCTTCGGCTAGGAATGTGATTTATCTCTATATGACGGGGGGGATGAGTCACCTCGATACGTTCGATCCGAGGCCTGACCATGCTGAGGTGAATGGCGATA
The DNA here is from genome assembly GCF_005780165.1 of Phragmitibacter flavus. NCBI lineage: Bacteria > Pseudomonadati > Verrucomicrobiota > Verrucomicrobiia > Verrucomicrobiales > Verrucomicrobiaceae > Phragmitibacter > Phragmitibacter flavus. The sequence continues at coordinate 122,025 of NZ_VAUV01000015.1, forward strand.
CGGAGGCGATCAAGACGAGTGCGGATGGGGTGAGGATCAGTTCAAGTTTGCCGTTGATGGCAAGGCAGATGAACAAGGTGGCATTGGTGAATTCATTGTATTCAACCCAGGGGGCGCATGAGCAGGGGAATTATTTCATGCACACGAGTTATACGCTGCGGTCGAGCATCAAACATCCTTCGATGGGGGCTTGGTTGGAGAAGTTTCAGATGCGTGGGAATCCGACCTTGCCGGGGAGTGTAATGATCGGGAATGACAGCCGGCATCCCGGAGCGGGCTTTTTTGAGTCGAAGTTTTCGCCGTTGATGATCAATGATCCGGATGACGGGATTTCCAACAGTCGCAGGAATGCGTTTTTTGAGTCGGATGAGAAGTTCGCGGACCGGCTGAACCTTTCGCGAAAACTGGATGTGGGTTTTGCGGAGAAGTATGATGTCAAGAACGTGCGGGCTTATTCGGACATGTATGACGATGCGGTGCGGATGATGAAGAGCGAGGAGTTGGTGGCGTTTGATTTGAGCAAGGAAGACGACACGCTGCGAGATCGTTATGGGCGCGAGTCATTTGGTCAGGGTTGTTTGCTGGCGCGTCGATTGGTGGAGCATGGGGTGCGTCATGTGGAGGTGACGTTTGGGAACTGGGATACGCACAATGCGAATTTCATCCGCGTGCCCGAGTTGTGTCAGGAGTTGGATGCCGCGTTGAGCACCTTGTTGCAGGATCTGGAAAGCCGGGGGTTGCTCGGGGAGACGCTGGTGGTGTTGGCGACGGAGTTTGGTCGCACGCCGAAGATCAATACCAATGAAGGCCGGGATCACCATGCAAAAGCGTTTACCTGTTTGATGGCCGGTGGCGGGGTGAAAGGCGGGATGGTGTTTGGGAAAAAGGATGAACGGGGCGATGACGTGGCGGAGGATCGGGTGACGATTCCGGATTTCAATGCAACGATCGGGTATGCCCTGGGATTACCGCTGGATCATGTCTTGTATTCGCCGAGCAAAAGGCCGTTTACGATTGCGGACAAGGGCAAGCCGATCACGGCGTTGTTCGGGTGAGTTTGAATGGCGGATGGTGATGGAGGTTCACTTTCGTTTCAATATTTCATGACCCGCGAAAGGAACCGTTGGGCGGTGGGCGAGGCCGGTGACTCAAAGAAAATCTCCGGCGTGGCGAGCTCTTCGATTTTGCCTTTGGCCAGAAAGGCGATCTTGTCAGCGACGGCACGGGCAAAACCCATTTCATGGGTGCTGAGGATGATGTGCTGACCCTCCTTCGCGAGTTCGTGGATAAGGTCGAGCACCTCACCGGTCATCTCGGGATCGAGAGCGGAGGTGGGTTCGTCAAGAAAGAGGATGCGTGGCTGGCTGGCGACAGCGCGGGCGATGGCGACGCGTTGTTGCTGACCGCCGGAGAGCTGAGCCGGAAGCTTGTGGGCGTGGTCGAGAAGGCTGAATCGATCAAGGGATTTCTCAGCAGTGACTTTGGCGTGTAAGGGTGTGAAACCATGGACCTTCTCAAGCGGCATACTGAGATTCTGAAGCGCGGTGAGATGAGGAAACAGATTGAAGGCTTGAAACAAAAATCCGTTTTCGCGGCGGAAAGCGAGGATATTTGCAGGGTGGGTGGGCAGAGGCGTTTCGTTGATGGACACCTGACCTGAGTCGGGCGTTTCCAGTCCACCAAGCACACGCAGCAAAGTGCTTTTTCCGCCGCCAGAGGGGCCAATGAGGGCGAGCACTCGGGCTTCGGATCGAAGATCGAGCGCGTCGAGGGCAAGGTGCTGTTTGAAGCGTTTGTTGAGCGCGGTGATTTCAAGTTTCATCGCGGTAGCGGCGTTCGAGTTGATGGGAGAGAAAGGCAACCGGGGCGGTGAGGATCAGATAGCCGATGGCCAGAGGGACGTAAGCCTCAAGGCCGCCATAAGTTTGGGAGGTGTAGACTTTGGCCTGATAAGCAAACTCCTGGACGCCGATGACCGACAGCAGCGAAGAGTCTTTGATCAACGAAACAAACTGACCGGCGACCGCAGGAAGGACGCGCCGCAGTGCCTGGGGAAAGATGACATGACGATAGGTTTGGAAGCGATTGAAGCCCACGGCGCGGGCGGACTCCCATTGGGTTTTCGGGATGCTTTCAATGCCACCACGGAAGATTTCGCCGAGATAAGCGCCCTCGAAAAGGGAGAGAAGAAGGATGCCAATGATAAGCCTGTCGTCCCAGCCCATGCTGCCGAGAGACCTCGAGAACAGGGGAGCGAAGATGACGAAATAGCCGACCAGCAATTGAACGAGCAGGGGGGTGTCGCGAACTAGTTCCAGGAACATCCGGCAGGTCCATCGCACGGCGATGAGTGGACTTCGCTGACCCAGCATGAGCAGCAGTCCGACCAGGAGACTGCCGATAAGAGCGCCCAGAGACAGCAACAGAGTCGCCAGCCAGCCGCGAAACAACATTTCGCGATACTGCCAGGGTTTGGTCCAGTCCCATTGATTGCCGAGACTCTGGAAAATCAGCGTGGCAACAATCGAGAACGCGAGCGCGATGATCCCGGCGGCGAAAAAGTTCCAGCGGCGGAGGTTCATAGGAGAGGATACCAACACGAAAAAAATCCCTCTGACTGACGAGCAGACAGGGGGATTAAGATCAATGCACTTTGAGTGCCATCAACTGCCCGAATCAATTAGGCGAGCTCAGCGGTGTAGAAGGTCTGCCAGTCGTCGAGGTTGTTGAGGTTCACGGCGTCTTTCACGCTGCCATCATCAGGGCGACCGGCGGCGGCGAGGATGCTGGCGCGGGTGCCGTCATCGTGGATGTAACCATTGATGGCGTCGTTCAACTGCTTGACGGCTGCCTGATCGAGGCTGCCACCTTTTTTCTCGAGCACCCAGCCTTCGAGTTGAACATAAGTTGGTTTGCTTGCCTTGATGTAGTCAAGGAATTCCGTGCGATCAAGGCCCAGACCGTCGAGCACCATTTGGTCATATCCTTGGCCTGCGCCTGGGTAGTCGGAATGAAGTTTGCCGACGGCTTCAAGTGAGGCTTTCTGCCACAAGCGGGGAAGGTGTTGCACGCCGAGAGGACCAGCGACGCCGGAAGAAATAAGGGGAACGATTTGGCTCATATTTGTATGAAGTGTTTTATTTTGGTATCAGGGGAATTTTCCCTAGGACAGTCTGCAAAAACACCGATCCAACGGCAAGTGTTTTCTTGGTGAATCCAGCGTGGTCTGGAAAGACTCGGGGGCTTATTTGCCGTCGAACAAGGGTTCGGTCGGGAACGTTTCCACCCATGGCAGGCCGTAGGTGTTCAAGTCTTCCATGAACGGATCGGGATTCAACTGCTCGACATTCCACACGCCGGGCTGACGATATTCAGCGGCATTGGTGAGAAGCTGCTTGGCGGCAATCATGGCCGGAACCCCGGTGGTGTAGCTCACGCCTTGGCTGTTCGTTTCCTTGTAGCAATCTTCGTGGTCCTTGATGTTGAACACGTAATAACGAAGCGGTTTGCCGTCCTTGCCGGTGCCTTCAATCCAGTTGCCGATGCAAGTTTTGCCTTTGGTGTCGGCACCCAGCGTGCCGGGTTCAGGAAGCAGGGTTTTCAGGAACTCGATGGGGATGATGTCCACGCCGTTGTGTTTGACGGGATCAATGCGGGTCATGCCGACGTTCACCAGCACTTCCATGTGTTTGATGTAGTTGTCGCCAAAAGTCATCCAGAACCTCGCACGGCGCATCGGGATGTGTTTGGTCAATGACTCCAGCTCCTCGTGATAGAGGCAGTAGATGTTTTTCGGGCCGATGCCATCCGGGAAATCGAAGCTCTGTTTGATCTCCAAAGGTTTCGTTTCCACCCAGGCACCATTTTCCCAATAACGACCATTGGCAGTGACTTCGCGAAGGTTGATCTCGGGATTGAAGTTGGTGGCAAACGCCTTGCCGTGATCGCCCGCGTTGCAGTCGATGATGTCCAGCGTGTCGATGGCGCTGAAATGATGTTTCAAGGCATAAGCCGTGTAGACATTGGTGACGCCGGGATCGAATCCACAGCCCAGCAGAGCCGTCAACCCGGCTTGTTTGAACTTGTCCTGATAAGCCCACTGCCAGTGATACTCAAATTTCGCCACATCGCGTGGTTCGTAGTTGGCGGTGTCGATGTAATGCACGCCGGCTTCGAGGCAGGCATCCATGATGGTAAGATCCTGATAGGGAAGCGCGACGTTGATCACCACTTCAGGTTGGAAGCTTTTCAGCAAGGCCACCAGTTCCGGCACATTGTCTGCATCCACTCCGGCCGTTTCAATCTTGCGATCCAACTCAGCGGCAATCGCATCACACTTTGATTTGGTGCGGCTGGCCAGCATGATTTCGCCGAAAACTTCCGGCAGTTGCGCGCACTTGTGAGTAACCACACGGCCAACGCCGCCAGCTCCGATGATCAAGACTCGATGGGACATGGGATTCAGTGAAAAGTTAAAAGGGATAAGTTAAAGGATAGGTGACTGACTTATTTTAGGATTCGAAGTAAGTGTAACCACGAAGTCCCTCTTCATAAGAATCGACGATTTCACGGCGTTCTTTGGCGGTGATCAGTTTTTTGGAGACCGCTCCTTCAGCCAGAACGCGGAAGCGTCGGGCCAGATCTTTTGGCTCATATTCGACATAAGTCAGCACTTCGCTGACGGTGTCACCTTCGAGCTCGCGAAGATATTTCAGTTTGCCGTTTTCGATCTTCACGCTGACCACGTTGGTGTCGCCAAGCAGGTTGTGCAAATCGCCCAAGGTTTCTTGATAAGCACCGACCAGGAAGATGCCCAGCATGTATTCGTCGTCGATCTTGATGTCGTGCAAGGGCAGCGTGTTGTGGAACTCCTGGGAGTGGACGAACTTGTCCATCTTGCCATCGCTGTCGCAGGTGATGTCGCTGAGCACCACGGCGCGGGTTGGCTCTTCCTTCAAACGGTGAATCGGCATCACCGGGAACATCTGGTCAATGGCCCACGAGTCAGGAAGGCTTTGAAACAGGCTGAAGTTGCCGTAATAATAATCCGTCTTGATACCGGCAAGTCGCTCTTCCTGTTCGGGAGATAGCTCGGCGGTTTTGGAATGAGTGGCGACCCAGGTCAGCACTTCCCAATAAAACTCTTCGCCCATCGAGCGCTGACGAAGGGAGATATTTCCCGAACTGAACTCCGAACGAATCTTGTCGCGATAATACACCGCATCGTTGTAGACCTCGCGAACCAGCGCACTTGTCACTTTTTGGGTGCGTGAGCGTGTCAGTTTGCGCAACTCGAACAGGTTCTTCACCAAGGCAGGCGAACGGGCGGGCAGTTTATTGATGCCGCTGGGTTCATAGCGGTTGATGTCCAGCACGTTGATCACCAGCACCGAATAATAGGCCACCACGGCGCGCCCCGATTCCGTGATCAAATCGGGATGAGGCACACCGGCCTCATCGGTGATTTCACTGATCGCTTCAATGACGTCCGCGCAATACTCGCGCATGCCGTAATCGGCGCTGCTGGCACTGTTGCCTTTCAAGCCGTCGTAACTGATCGCGAGTCCACCACCCAAATCCAGAATGCCCATCTTGGCACCTTCCTGCACGAGGCCGACATAAACCCGCGCGGCTTCTACGGCGGCATTTCGAATGGCGCTGATGCTCGGAATTTGCGAGCCTTGATGATAATGCAGCATGCGCAGGCAGTGCAGCATGTTGCGGTCGCGAAGCTTGTCCACGGCGTCCATCACCTGGGCAATGTTCAGTCCGAAAACACTCTTCTCGCCGCCGCTCTCGCACCAGTGACCGCCGCCTTCGGTGAACAAACGAATGCGCACGCCCAAGGCGGGTTCCACACCGAGGATTTTGGAGCGTTCGAGGATCAAATCCAACTCGCTGGGCATCTCAAGCACGAGAATCACCTGCAAGCCCATTTTTTGTGCCTGCAAGGCCAGATCGATGAACTCCTCGTCCTTGTAACCATTGCAAACGATGTAAGCCTGCGGGTCCTGCATGTAGGCGAGCGCGGCGATCAATTCCGGCTTGCTGCCGGCTTCGAGACCGTAGTGATATTTGCGACCAAACTCGGTGACGTCTTCGATGACTTCCTGCTGCTGGTTCACCTTGATTGGATAAACGCCACGATAAACACCACGATACTGGGCCTCGGCAATCGCATTGGCGAAACCCTCGTTCAACTCCTCGATCCGTCGGCGCAAAAGATCACCAAAACGAATCAACACCGGGAGCTGCATGCCGCGTTCCTTCATGCCGCGGACAATGTCAGGCAGGCTGATCGGACGGGTCTTTTTACCATCGGTCAGATTCACCACCACTTCGCCTTTCGCCGAAATATCAAAATAACCATTGCCCCAGTCACGGATGCCATAGGTGGTTGCGGCGTCTTCTAGGACCCAGGAGGATGTTTTTTTGCTCATTAGAGGAGGAATGACGATAACGATGACGAACGAAAGGGGGGACCGACAATGAACACAATTCTAAAAAATGAAAAGTGAAGTTTCCGTGGATCAAGAGAATTCCCAAGTTGCTTCCGCGCGAAATTCCCTGGTGAAACGATACGAATCCCAAAGCAAGCATGCGCCTCGTTTTGTGCCTTCCGGCACGTAAATCTTTGGACCAGTCCCCCTTCAAATCCACTTTTCGCCCTGACCACGACTTCTTTTCCTCCGCATTCCCGCCACGCCAGGCTGGCCGTGGCGCTCATGTTTTTTCTTAACGGACTGCTGTTTGCCACCTGGGTGTCGCGCATCCCGCTGATCCAAAAACGACTCGATCTCACCCACAGCCAGCTCGGCCTTTCCCTGCTCGCCATTGCGCTGGGTGCCGTCATCACCATGCCGCTTTCGGGATGGCTCGTGGACCGCATTAGCAGCCGCAGAGTGCTGCTCATTTTCGCCATTCCCTTCTGCTTGGCCCCGCCTTTTCTCGCCATCGCACCCAACATTTACTGGTTGTCATTCGTCCTATTCCTCTTCGGAGCCGGACATGGCGCACTCGATGTGGCCATGAATACCCAGGCGTTCGAGGTGGAAAAACATCAGCAGCGTCCCTTGATGTCCTCTTTTCATGCCATGTTCAGCACGGGAGGGCTCGCCGGTGCTGGATCTGGAGCGGCGATTGCTGCGATTGGCTGGTCGCCTTTTCAGCATTTCTCTGCTGCCTCGGCGGCGATGATCGTCCTGTTCGCCACCAATTACCCCCACTTCGTTCACACCCAGCATCATCAATCCGTCAAAGTTGAGTCAGCACCCAAAAAGGGATTTGCACTGCCACCAGGATCATTGCTCATTTTGGGACTGATGGCCATCGCGGTGCTCATCACCGAAGGTGCCATGGCCGACTGGAGTGCCGTCTATCTCCTCCGCAACCTCGGTTCCAGCGAGGCCGTCGCCGCCGCGGGTTACGCCGCCTTTTCCCTCACCATGGCGCTTGGCCGATTTTCGGGGGACACCCTCATCGCCCGATTCGGCAATGAATCTGTCGTCCGCACCAGTGGCATTCTTGCCACCATCGGCCTGGGCCTCACCGTTGCGACTCCCTATCCCATCCTGACTCTCGCTGGTCTCGCCGTGGTTGGCGCAGGCCTCGCCATCGTGGTGCCCGTGATCTTCAGCGCCGCCGCCAAAACACCGGGGGTCGAAACCGGACGCGCCCTGGCAACCGTCACCACCATGGGCTACTTCGGCTTTCTCATCGGCCCCCCGCTCATCGGATTCATTGCTGATCTCACCAACTTGCGATTTTCCCTGGGCTTGCTGATTCTCACCAGCCTCATCGCCACCGTGCTTGCCCGGCAGGTCAGACGTTGATCGTTTCCGCCGCCGTCATTGTTTGCTTCACATCCAGCGCCACAAAATCGAGCAACTCGGCATCGCTCATCTCTGTCAACGCCCGCTCCGCGCCGTCGCTTAATACCCCATCGGCCAGTCCCTTCTTGCCGAGGATCAAGCGGTCAATCTTCTCCTCCAAGGTCCCGCGACAAACAAACTTGTGCACCAGCACATGGCGCTTTTGTCCGATCCGAAATGCCCGATCCGTCGCCTGATTTTCCACCGCAGGATTCCACCAGCGATCAAAATGAATCACCTGTGAGGCCGCGGTCAGCGTCAGTCCGGTGCCTCCGGCTTTGAGCGACAGAATGAAAAACGGCGGTCCGTTTTCCTTTTGAAACTCCTCCACCAAACCGCGTCGTTGATCCACCGGCGTGCTGCCCGTCAACACCAGTCCATCGCGACGAAACACCTCCCGCAACAAAGTCCGCAAGGCCGGAATGATTTCCGTGAACTGCGTGAACACCAGCACTCGCTCCTGCCGTTCCGCCATCGGCTCACAAAGCTCACGCAAGCGCAGAAATTTGCCACTCACCTTCGCATCATAAACCGCGTCGCCACTGTGCTGCGCCGGATGATTGCAGATCTGCTTGAACGTCATCAGCGCCGCCAGCACCAGTCCGCTGCGCGAGTTCCGATCCACCTCCGCCAGCGTCGCCGCAAGAGCCTCCACGGCCTGCTGATACAACACCGCCTGAGGTTTCGTCAACAGGCACCAGGCGACCATCTCTGTCTTGTCGGGAAGATCGCTGATGATCGACTTGTCAGTCTTCAGCCTCCGCAAAATGTAAGGCCGCACCAACTTGCGCAAAGGGCCGAAATCCATTCCTTCCTTGTGCGAAAGCGACTTCACCAAGCGCTGAAACGCCTTCGCCCCACCCAGCAAACCGGGATTCAGGAAATCGAACAACGACCACAAATCGCTCAACCGATTCTCGACCGGAGTTCCCGTCAAGGCCACCCTGCCTCGCGCCTGCAATCCTTTCACCGCACGCCCCTGCACCGACATGGCGTTCTTGATTGCCTGCGCTTCATCCAAAACCACCAGCCGCCACATCACTTCTTTCAATACCGCCAGCCTCGTCACCATGCCATAAGTCGTGATCACCAAATCCACACCCTTCAACGCCTCCATCTTGCCTTTCGAAAAACGTCCCCAGCGCTGCGGTTCATCGCCCGATGCATGTGCCACAAACACCCGCAATCCCGGCGCAAATTTCTCCGCTTCCGCCTTCCAGTTCGGCAACAACGATGCCGGAGCCACCAGCAAGGTCGGTCCTGCGTCGGGCTCCAGACGCTTCAACTGCAACAGCAAAGCCAGCACCTGAATCGTCTTGCCCAAGCCCATGTCATCCGCCAGACACGCGCCTAATCCCAGCTTGGTCATGAAGCGCAACCAGTTCACTCCATCTCGTTGATAAGGCCGCAAGGTCGCCTGCAAATCCGGGTGCGTCTCAAACTCCCGCAACTCCGCCGGATCACGCATCTTCCGCAACATCGCCTCCAACTCAGGCCCGGCCCCCACCGAGGACCACTCGCGCACTTCATCATCGGCAAGCAGCTCCGTTTCAGCCCCCCCCAGCGGTGCCCCCGAAAGCAGCCGCATCGCCTGCAAAAACGACATGCCGCCCTGGTATTGCATCCCCCTGGCCCGCTGCCAGTGATCAAAAACCGCCTGCAATTTTTCTGCATTTGCCTCCACCCACTTGCCCTTCACCAAAACCAAACCCTCCGCCGTCCGCAGCGCCTTCATCTCTTCCTCGGTCAGTTTTTCTCCATCCAAACTGACCTCAATGTTGAAGTGCAACAACCCATCCACCTGCAACCCTGAAGACCCGCCTCCGGCCGATTCCACCTTCACACTCACCTTGGGACGCGGCGGATTGGAAGCCTTCCACCAGTTTGGAATCCGCACCGTCAATCCGCAACGCTCCATTACCGGCACTTCCCGCAGAAAGCCCAGCGCCTGTCCTGGAGACCAGCCCTGCGCCTGATAAATTGCCCCGCTTTCCAGCATCTCCCTTGCCCAACCGCTTTGTTCGGACGCCAGGCTCAAGGGCTCCAGCAAATGCAACAACGCCGCCCGATCCTTCTTCCCTGCATGCTCCTTCACCGCCTGCTGCAACGGCAAATGGCGGGGTTTCCCCTGATCGTTCAAACCGCTGGTGTAGGTCGCCAAAAACGCAAACGGCCGGTCCAGACTCTTCTTGTTCTCGGCCAAGTGCAGCGTCACCCGACCCACCAAATGCCAATGCGGCAGCCGCTCGCGCAACCAGCCTTCCGCATCGCCGCCATGGGCTTCAATGTCTTTTTCAACTGCCTTGTCCAGCCGCTGCCAGACCTTACGCAAACCATCCACCGACAAAAACTCCGCCCCGCGCATCACGGGTGCCCGTTCCAAATACGATACCCACTTGTCCTCGGCGGGTTGCGCCATCTCGTGCCGACCACCACGCTGGCAAAACTCGGCGAAATACCAGCCCGCCATCTCCCGCCACCACACCGCCGCAGGGGGAAGTCCATCCGTCGGCCATTTTGCCGACAACCACAGCAACATCGCTCCATCACCACCCGCCGATGCCTCGCGCAGTTCCGCCTCATCACTCGCCGCAAAAAAACCCCAGACCTCTTCTGCCCCCTCTTCAACCATCAAATGTCCGCTTGGACTGAATGCCAGAGAAAGTGCCATGGCGGATTGATTCCCTCACTCTCACTTGCCAATGCAAAACTGACTGAAGATCACTCCCAAAATTTCTTCCACATCCACCCGGCCCGTCACCTCGCCGACCGCCTGTAACGCCTCGCGCACATCGACCGCCACAAACTCCGGTGCCAGTTGACCACGGAACGCTTCCAGAGCCCTTTCCATGCCGCCTTTGGCTTCCTGAAAACAACGCTGGTGCCGCGCATTGATTGCGACCAGCTGCCCCTGTTCTCTTCCTGCACCCGACCACACTTTGTCTTTCATTGCCGCCCGCAATGTCTCAATGCCCGCCCCTGTTTTGCAGGACAGGGCCAGACCTCCAGCAAGCGACCAACTCTCATGCGTGGCTTCATCCGATTTGTTCAGGATCAACACCACCCGACCGCTCGTCCCCGCAGGCAGTTCCACCCGCCTGGCTTCGGCCATCGGTTGGCTTCCATCCACCACTTCGAGAATCACGTCAGCCTGCGCCAGTTCTTTGCGCGTCCGCTCCATGCCGGTCGCTTCGATGAGATCACTGGTGTGTTCACGCAAACCCGCCGTATCCACCAACCGAAACGGTAAACCGTGGATGTGCAGCATCTCCTCAATCGTGTCCCGCGTCGTGCCCGCCTGTGCGCTCACAATCGCCCGATCCACCCCCGTCAGCAGATTGAGCAGGGAGGACTTTCCCACATTGGGCTCCCCGCAAATGACCGTGCGAGCCCCGCTGCGCAAAATGCGTCCGTGCTCCGCCGTGTCCAGCAAACCCTGCAAACACCCAATCAGTCCCTCCATGCGTGCCTCCATCGCGGCACCCGTGTCGGGATCGATGTCCTCCTCCGGAAAATCGATGTAAGCCTCCAAATGCGCCACCAAGCCAATCAGATCATCGCGCAATATCTCCGCCTCTTTGCCGAGTCGGCCTTCGAGTTGCTGGGTGGCCGCCTGCAAAGCCAGTTCGCTTTGCGCATGGATCAAATCCATCACCGCTTCGGCCTGGGTAAGGTCCATCTTGCCGTTCAAAAACGCCCTTTGGGTGAATTCCCCCGGTTCCGCTGCGCGCGCGCCTTGGGCGAGCAGCAATTCATAAATGCGCCGCGTCACCAAGATGCCTCCGTGACCGCTGATCTCCACCACATCCTCACCCGTATAGCTCGCCGGTTTTCTGAAAACCGTCAGCAACACCGAGTCCACCGTCGAACCGTTGCCATCCACGATCCGGCCGAAATGTTGGAATCGCGGCTCAAGATCCGCCACCGGCACCCGACCTTCAAAAACCGCCCCCGCCATCTCGCGCGCCTGCGGACCGGACAGACGAATCACGCCAATCGCCGCCTCTCCAAATGCTGTGCTGATGGCCGCAATCGTTTCAGACATCACGGCTCACTGTCCTTTCCATTTCTCGACTTAAGATCATCCGCATTATCTTCCACGTTATCGCGCCAAGCCCTGGCTGCAACCGTCATCACATCACGGTGCGTTCGCGTTCTTCAGAGCCGGTTTTGGGGTGCGCCAGCTGGTATAAGGCAGACCCACGATCTCGACCCATTTTTTATCGCCTTCGCGGCGCCACTGCAATTCCATCACCACGGTTGCACTCAACACATCCCAGCCCAACAACCGGTCAAGGTCCGTCGCGAGGGGCGTATTCATCTCCGCAAAAGCAAAAGTCACAAACCCTGGGGCGGGCGGCTGAATCTCGTAAGAAATTTTTGACTCCAGGCCCGGCACCACCAGCCCGGGAACATCCTCTTGAAAATACTTCTTCCGTCGCGCGAGCACCCGGAACCGCGCGGGTTGGTCCACATATTCGGCACAGAATCGCTCCAACAATTGATCTTTGCCCTCGATAAAAGTCAGCCAGTCCACCTGCCAGCCCTTTTCGTTTTCCTCGACCATCACCGGCAGAGAAGCGGGGATGTCGCCACCCGATATTTCAAATACATGATGCCGGTGAACTCCGGGAACCGCATCCGGCTCCCACCGGGCAATCACACCCACGTCGTTGATGCGGATGGGGCCATCGGGATTCGAACGATAATACTGCTCCATCACTGGTTGGATTTCAGCCGACCATTGCACGTGTTTGGAGCGTTCCTTCCAGTTCGGTGCTTCTAGAAAATTCCGCAATGCAATTGCCGCAGCTCTTAAGTCTTCGGGTGGATTGGTGAAAAGGGCGGGAACTTGTCTCGCGGGCCGTTCGGTCCGGTCGGTGTCCCTGGCCACCTCAACCACCGGATCCGCACTTCCCGGCGTCGGCGAATCGGGGCTCGAACCGGAAACAGAGCCTGCAGGCATGTCAGGCTCAATCACCGCCGTGGCCTTTGGAATCATTTCTTCCGACTCCGGTGATTCGCTGACTCCAGGCTGGGGGGGCAGTGTCGGCGGCGTTGGCGGCGTTGGCAGAACTGGTGGAGTTTCTCCAGCGGGAGAGAGAGGGGCAGCCTCTTTTGACGTTGGCATTGGTAGGACCGCTGCCGGTGCGGTCTCCACCTGGCTTGGTGCCGGAGTCGGTGAATTGGCTGGAGAAGAAGGTAGCAGCGGTGCTTTCGCCTCCAGGGCATCCTCATATTTTACCCGATAGGTGTGCCAAGCGACCGACAATTGATCCCAAAAAATCGATGCCACCCCAGCCATTGCCAGCAAAACGAGAATCAGCGAAATCAGAAAAATGCCGGTTTTGCGCGGCGGCTCCGCAGCATTGTCGCCCCAAGGTTTGAGCGCTTGTGGATGGGAAGGAGCGGAAAACGGGGCCACGCGCAGACCTGCGTGAGAAAGTTCATTTACCGCAGCATCCCCACCGGGCAGCGGGCGTCTTTGCGGCAGGCTGGTGCGGACGGCAGCGGTAGATGAAACCGCCTTTTCCGCAGTCGCTGGATACTCAGGAGGGGAAGCAACGGCCTCATACCTTCCATCATCGACCGCAACCGAAGTCTGTGGGGGCGGGGCAGGAGTTGGTGCTGCTGCTGGAGGCCGAATAGTGCTTGCCGCTGCCGCAATAGGAACCGAAATCCTGACTGGTTGGGATGGCGCAGGTATTGGTGCTGCTGCTGCCTGATTTTCCTTTTGGAGCTGCAACGCTGCTGCTCTTACCACTTCCTGCACCGTGGGAGCCGTGATCATCGCGGCGCAACTGGGGCACGGCCCGGTCACGCCAGCCAGTGTCATCGGCACACTCAGTTGCAGATGACAGGCCTGACATTCGAAATACAGCACATCGGGGGAGTTCATATTTCTTTTTTCACTGACAACGACACCCTTATCATTTCATAAAAAAAAGCGCCGGACAAGTCCGACGCTTTTTTCGTGAAGAGGTTCGAAAACCGCGAAATGATTAACGTTTGGAGAACTGGAAACGTTTGCGGGCACCTGGGCGGCCTGGCTTTTTACGTTCTTTCATACGGGAATCGCGGGTGAGAAGGCCGTTCTGTTTCAACACAGGGCGGTTCTCAGGATTCACCAGGCAAAGAGCGCGGGCGATGCCCATGCGGATGGCACCCAACTGACCGGTGACACCGCCGCCATTGGCGCTGACCTTGAGGTCAAAGTTTTGGGAGGTGTTGGTCAGGTGAAGTGGGACCAGCAAACGGTTTTGCAGAGCCACCGTCGGGAAGTAGTCTTCAAAAGAACGACCATTGATGGTGAATTCGCCGCTGCCTTCTCTGAGGTGAACGCGGGCAACTGCGTTCTTGCGACGGCCGGTGGCATTGTAGGAGGTAACGCTCATGTCGATAACGATAAGATAAAACTAATGAAACAAACTTAGGCGAGCTCGTAAGGCTGTGGCTTTTGAGCTTCGTGCTCGTGCTGCTCACCTTTGTAGACTTTGAGCTTGCGATAGACCGCACGGCCGAGGCGGTTGTGAGGAATCATGCCTTTGACAGCTTTTTCGACCAGCAACTCAGGATGCTTCTGACGAAGACGCTCTGGAGTGGTGCTTTTGTGACCGCCCACATAACCGGAGAAGGAGGTGTAAATCTTCTGGGTTTCTTTTTTGCCGGTGAGGACCACTTTATCGGCATTGATCACCACGACGTAATCGCCGGTGTCGACATGGGAGGTGAAAATCGTCTTGTTTTTGCCGCGAAGGAGATTGGCGGCGTGCACTGCCACTTTGCCCAGCACCTGGTCTTTGGCGTCAATCACCCACCATTTGCGTTCAACTTCCTGGGCTTTGGCTGAAAATGTTTTCATGTCGTTTTGCGTTCGTCTCTTGGTCAAAAAAGGGAGGGCGAATCTAATGATGAAATGGTCGCAGTCAAATAAATTGTGAAAAACCTGAAGCCAATTTGCGGGACTTCGTCGAATCGGCTATGCTCAAACGAAAGAAAAAGCGACCCATGGCCACCAACCAACCCCGCGGCACTCCCGGATTGATCCTTTTTGTCTTCGCGGTGATCTTTTTGATCACCGCGCTGCTGGTGTGAGGGGGAAGGTAGAAGGGCCGTCCCGGCCCTTGCCGTATTTTGGGTCTGACAAGGCTCGGGACGAGCCTTCGACTTTAGGGTGGCGATCAGAGCGCTTACTTTTTCTTGTCCCACTCCTTCTGCTTCACGATGGCGGCCAGTTTTTCTGCCAGGGGGAAATCCGCCGGGATGCGGTCGAATTTGATCAAATACTGTAACGCGTTGTTGGCTTCAAGGATCTCCCCCTTTTTCGCTTCAAGGTCGGCATCGCTCGCCTCGTCCAACTTGGCGGCCTGCTCTTCGGCGACTTTTGACAGCTTCTCGAGCACGGCTTCATCTTGATGATAGATCAGCGACTCGGCCATGCGCAGCCATTTGGCGCGACCTTCGAGCTTGGAAGCGTCTTCAACAATCATCTTGGCGATCTCCGCGCGTTTGGCGGCGGTTGTC
Source organism: Phragmitibacter flavus (assembly GCF_005780165.1). Lineage (NCBI taxonomy): Bacteria > Pseudomonadati > Verrucomicrobiota > Verrucomicrobiia > Verrucomicrobiales > Verrucomicrobiaceae > Phragmitibacter > Phragmitibacter flavus. The sequence continues at coordinate 137,420 of NZ_VAUV01000015.1, forward strand.
TCTTCGCTCAATTTGCCGTCCAATCCGCCTTCGACCACCCGTTTTGGCAGGGGACGATACCAGATGTTGCGATAACGCACGGGATTGCCGTGGTCTTGAAGTTTGAACGGGCCTTTTTCAGGGAAGGGTTTGGCCTTGACCCGTGCCTTGTGGCCGGTTGGACCTTCAATCGGCGTGTGATCCTGCACCAAAACGCCATTCACAAATACGGTGACGTAGCCTGGATCGAGCACGATATCGCCATCATAAACCGGACGGCGGAACACGATGTCATAACTCTGCCACTCGCCCGGTGGGCGCAACGCGTTGACCGCAGGAGGATTGACTCCATACATCGAACCCGCCATGCCATCGGCGTAGGAAGGGTTGTTGTAGTTGTCGAGCACCTGGATCTCCATCATGCCCATCAAAAACACCCCGCTGTTGCCGCGTCCCTGGCTGTCGCCTTCGACTTTCGCAGGGGCCGCCCATTCCACATGCAGCTGGCAATCACCAAACTCTTCCTTGGTGCGGATGTAACCCGATCCGGGCACGCACTGTAACGCTCCGTCGACCACTTCCCATTTGGTGGCTTCGTCGGGATTCTTGTCGGAGGACCATTTGCTCAAATCCCCATCCGCCCCACCAAACAAAACAATGGCATCGGATGGCGGTTTGCCCGGCACTTCAGGGGTGCTGAAGGTTCCGGGCGTGATGACCGTCGGCTGTGGCCGGTTGCGATCATGCACCGCCCAGGGATGGGTCTCATCAGGCGCATCGCCGTAAAAACCGGGGAGCGGCGGAGCCGCTTGGGCAGAGTTCATGATCAGAGGCAAAAGACACAACGGGGTGAGAAAATGGCGCACGCGCATGACTCATTGAGTAGCGGAACCGTTCCCGCGCTGCAAGATCAACCGTCACAAATGTTCGATGGGTGGGCCCCTCTTTGAGATTTGTCGACACTTCCTGCGTGGCGTGGCAAGTGATGGGCCTCGCCGCAGGGGACGCAGAAAAGACCAGACCCATGCGTTTCCTTGAGTCAGCGATTCGAGCGAAAAGGTGGGGAGTGGCGAATCGTGAGCCCTGCGGGATGAGACCCCAAAACTATCCGGCGTCGGATTCCAAAGATGAAGGACTCAGCGGCAATTCTAGAACTGAGCCTGTCTATTCCTGTATTTGCAGGGCGAAACCCCGTTCTCAACTAGCATTTGCGGCGGCGCAGGGTGAAGAGGGTGCCGCCCAGCAAGATGAGGGCCATGGAAGACGGTTCTGGCACGGACGCAACGACGATGAAGTTATCGATCCTGTAGGAGCCGTCTGCTCCTTCGGTTGCGTCAGTGTTGGCATCGAAGGCACCATCGGAACCAGATCTCGTGTTGGAGACCAAAATATCGGTGAGGTAGGTGCCGGGGCCTAGCAGGAGCGATCCTGAAAATGCTTGGGTATGCGTTGCGTGTCCGACACGCGAAACGGAAAGTTGATTCGTGAGGAAGTCAAAGGTGACGGTGCCTTCCGCCACGTCCCCGTTGCTTGAGGGCGCTGAAAAAATTGGGCCTGAATCAGATGTGCTGGTGGTGGGGAGCGGTGCTACTCCAGACCACGGACCGACATTCAATGCGAGGCTTGCTTCACCATTGTGACCCAGGACTTCATAATCGAATGAGATGGAGTGAACGGTCCAGCTTTCGGTGCCGGTGATGTCGAACCCACCTTCGAAACCCCATCGATAGCCAAACAAGCCGTGACCTATGGTCAGTTCGGCATAACCGTTGCTAAAATCCGCAACGGGCATGTGTGAAAAAATCCCCAAGACTTCCGATCCATTCGTCCAAGGCACAATGTTGTCGACACTCGGGTGCGCCGCAATGTCACCGGCGTTACTCGGAGAGAAGGTTAGGTTCAATAACTCTTCCCCGACAGACTGGGCTCTTCCTGCGGCTTGGAACAACAAGACGCTCGCGAGTAAGATGGATTGAATTTTCATGGCTATAAATTCTCCGATTGGTCAGTTTGCCGAGAGCGAAAGTTTTTTCAACACTTATTCAATTGTTTTCATGCGATGCGGTGAATTGATTACTTTCACTCCAGCTACGGATGCACGGGTTGACGAGGCGTGAAACGCCGAGGTGTTTGCCCAACAAACATTCGCCAAAGTCAGTGAGCGAGAACTAAGGCGCATTAAGTGCATTAGTGTTGCTTATAAAAAAGAATCTGGTGCACGTATAGAAGGTTTAAAAATCAGCAGACTCACTTATTATAATGGCAATGAGCATAAGTGGATTGAGCTTTGGATCGCAGGATGATGCATCGCTGTCTTTGAGGGGGCAAATGTCCTTTGAGTAAAATGGCTAGTGGTCCATGGGTTGTTTGGAAACCCTCGTTTTACCGCTTGATTCATAAGTAAAAATAATGAAATGGATCATCGTCAGCGGAAGCTGCTGCTGCCTCGTCGCGCCGAAACGGAATGAAGATTGACGTCGGATTTAATGTTTGCGCTTTCCGTTGGATCGCTCGAAAATTGGAATGCGCAATGCGGCCAACGAACTTAAGACGGCAGTTGCGGAGAAAAAGGCGCGGCAAAATGATACTCGACTTGCGAGCAAAAATGAGGCGTTTTTTTGTATGAATTCGCGAGAACTAAAACAATGACGGAAGAAGGCGGCTTTAACAATACGAAAACTGGATTGAGATACAAGCAACGCCGTATTACTAGCCGTCAATTATCTAAATCCCACGACGGGACGTGTGCCGCTGGGGTGGCATTATGGTATTCAGTAGTCCAATTAAGGGGAATGATTGAAATGGCCCAGGATTCACCTCGGATTTCTAATCTATTAGAGCGCCTAATAAACGGGCTTCAATGCGTGCGGCGACATCGGTGCGCTCGGGTGCGGTCCGGCGCAAGTTGGCCAGCGCTGTGTGGGCCGTTTGGGTGTCTCCAATTTCAAGTGAGGCGATGGCGAGACCCTGCCACGCGTCGGCAGAGGAGGGTGCGAGTTTGGTCGCGACCAGATAATCCGACACCGCTTCGGTGATGCGGCGAAGATGAACCGCGCGCAAGGAGGCTCGGTTGAGGAAAAGCCCAAAGTCTTTCGGGTGGAGATCGATTCCCCGATCCAGGATGGTCTCGGCTTCTTCGAGATTGCCTTCCTCCAGAAGAATGATGGCCAGCCGAACATACGCGTCTGGCAGGGATGGGTGCTTGTCACAAGCGGCATGAAAGGCCGTTTTAGCCGCCTGGGTTTGGCCAAGTCGCCGAAGCGCCATTCCTCGATTGTATTCGGCAAGTGCAGAACGATTGTCGATGGCTACGGCTTTCTCAAACAGGGTGAGCGCGTCTTCCAAACGTCCCTGTTCGTCCCGGACTTGCCCCAGATGGATGGGAGCGAGCAGGCTTCTCGGGTTGATTGACATCTCATGCTGAAAGAGCGTCTCGCTGTCCTTCCAATACATGTTTTGCCGCCAGGAGGAGAAGGCAAAATAAAACAAAATCACCAATGCAGCCGCCAGGGAAAGGTGGCCCCGCACCCGTCGCAACCATGCCCGCCAATGGCACCCGAAGCCTGCCAACATGAGCCAAAGGCCGATGTGCGGCAAATAGGTATAGCGATCCGCGACAAAATAAAACCCCAACGGAACCAGTCCACTTACTGGCAACCAGAACGCGACAAGCCAGCCCGTGCCCAACCAGACCAGTGGTTCGCGGCGTGCGGAGTAAACGGCAGCGGCCATGAAAGCGATGCTGGCGCAACCTACAGCGGCAAACCATGGCCACGATTCCGCATCAGGAGGGTAAATCCAAAGAGGGAAGGAGACGGGCCAAATAAGGCCCAGGAATTGGAAAGCGAGAGTTAAGGGGACCACTGCCAGTCGACTGGTCGATGATACCGATTGAACATATTCTCCCATGCCGCCGGTTACCTGAAAATGCACCGTCACGGCGGCACCCGCCAAGGCGGCCACAAAAGATGGTGCCAATGCCATGAGTGAGTTTCGGTCAGGGATGCGGCGCCGGTGCCAGCAATCCAGCAAAAGTAGCGCGATCGGCAGCGCCACCGCGATCGGCTTGCTCAGCAAGGCGAGAAGAGTGGCGGCATTGGATGCGAAATAATGTCTCCGCCGACCGCCATCGCGCCATGCCAACCAGGCCCGCAGCGAAAGCAGAATCCATAGCCCACTAAGCACGTCCTTTCTTTCAGAAATCCAGGCAACGGATTGGACTCGCTGCGGATGGAGTGCCCATGCCAGCGCCAACAACCATCCGATGTTGTGCCATCCGGTGAGCCGGACCAACAGACTGCCCAACAAAATCGCCGTCGCTGCATGAAAACCCACATTCACAGCATGGTGGGCACCTGGATGGTCAACGCCAAACAGGGTGCAATCGAGTTGGTGCGACAGCCAGGTCAAAGGATGCCACAGGTTGGTGTCACCGGTTGAGGTCAACGCCCAGCGAGCATTTGCAGACGTGAGCCCTCCTGCCACAGATGGATTCTCATAGACCATCACTGGATCATCATAGTTGATGAAATCATGACCGATGCTACCGCCAAACACCACAAACACTGCGCACGCCACAAGCCCTGCCCACCATCCTGAAAGGCTTCGAGAAGTCGCGAACCGCCAGCTCTCGGCGGACAGTTTCCAGTTCTTTTCATTCACGGCGGCAGGCTACCTGACGACAGCATGAGGGGCAAGCATGACAATCGGTCTTCGTAGGCAACCCGCAGGGATTTACCCATTGTTTCACAAGGGGGCAAAATCCATGGGGCACTGCCCAAGGAAACCTCACCACCGAGCCAGTGGTCGTGAGGCAGCTTGGTTTTTTGGATACAGGCACGTCATGCCCCGCATTCCGTGAAGAGGTCATAATGCTAATTAGTCCAGCTAATCGGTTGGAGCCAACCAGGCTGAGAATCATTATTTTATCGAAAAATAGTTGTATTTTTTAGTCGGGGGTTAACCGTAGCTTAATCTCGTAAGGTTCCATTCATATGAAATTAGTCGCTACCCCCCTCGCTATTCTGATATTGAACTTGGGGACTACGTTTGTGTGCGCTCAGTCCACCTGGACATATGACAACAACACGAATCTCATGGGTGTTCTCCCGACCGGGTGGTATCATAATGACACAACCGGTCTCAGTCTCAACAAGACGAATGCCGGATACGGAATGATGCACGCCGGTGACCCGGTTGGCTATGCTATGACTCCCCATTATCCACAAGGAATCAATGGGACAAGCACTCTTGTGGATGCCAACGCCAGCTTTGATTTGGCCAACGGTTTCCAGATGATCATGGGATGGAGTCCGAACCCTGCGGGATATTTGATAGATAATGGATCTTTTGCTGACAACGAAATTTTCCAGATGGGCTTGGTGAATTACAACAAGGCATTAATGGGGATTGATCCCTCGCTGTTCCTTTCTGGAATCGAAAGTTCGGCCAGTTCTGCAACGAATGTCACCAATTCTTTGCTGGCTGTCCGCTCGGAGGGCGGAGTGCTGGGCTACTTCAACAACGGTAATACCGTCGCATTTGCTGCCAACAACTACTACGTCTTCACATTGGATATCAATTACTCCGGTGTGGGTGACCCTAGTCTGGTAGATGTCGGGCTGAAAATGGACATTTTTAACGAACTGGTTCCTGGTTCGGCCACCTATACCTTTGCCGGATCAACGGACTTTGGAGTTATTGAGAAACTCGTCAATCCACTCGCTCTTGATGATACCCTTTATCCCGGGATGGGTCTAACCCTGCGCGACGCCAGCATGGTGTCGATTTCGGGTGCGAACTTCGACACCATAACTACTATAGTGCCTGAGCCGGGAAGCATGGTTTTGGTTCTCCTCTCCGGCTTTATCGCCACCGGTGTCCGCCGCAGGAAGTAGTCCAATGTTCGGCGAAGCAACTAAAGCTCTTCGCTATTTCGGGTGGGTAAAGGGGGAGGCTAGAACAGTTCAAGAACTCCCGCCATCCAGTAGGATATGGCTTTGAAGTTTTCGTAATCGCGGAGGCTTCGGGCGCGCGGCAGGCGCTCTGGATGATGCCGTTGATGGCTTCTATCGCGGCTGAGGTTGGCTCATTCGGATAATACCCAAGAATGCCTTCCCAATGGGACTTGATCGTGCGCGATAACTGATGAAAAGTTTCCAGATGACTGCGGTCAGCCCATTGACTCCAGCGCTTCGAGTGCCCGGCGGCACCTAGCGGTCCTGCCCACTCCCAGGTCTTGCGCAGATGCTCCACCGGAGCCATGGCACGCCCCAGTTGCTTGTGTCTGGCACATAACTCTTTCCGCAGGGCGTGGTGCTCCACGATGCTGTGCCTTCCCGCGCAGCGCCCAAAGGCCTCCTTTGACATCGTGCTCTTCGCGCTGGAGCTGCTTGCGCACTTCATCGAGGGCCCCCTGGCGAGTTTCATCATGAAATCGGTCAAAGGCCACCTAGGCGTTGGGCAGATGCTCTTTTACTCCCTTCTCATAGGCGGGACTGATGTCGAGGGTCACCTGGGGGTTCAATTTTAGAGACTCAGCGCAGGCTCCACGCGCGCTGACGGGGCAACTGTCCCGCTTTGTGCACCGCTTAGACGATGACCAGCTTTGATTTCGTCGTTTGAAAAGCCTGTCTGGTTCCGTTCTTCTCCATGCCATGCGACCTGGACCAATCAATTCTTCCCTCAACCGTCGCGCTTTTATCGCGGGTTCAACGACCAGCGTTGCCGCTGTCCTGACGGGGCTTCCGGCGATGGCTGAAGCCGAACCTGCGTTGAAGTTGGGGATCGTTTCCGCAGCGACCTACGGGGCTACGTATGATGGTTCGAGTGCTGCGCGCGCTCTTGGTTCCCATCACGGCACCGCCTTTGCGACGACGTTTAATGGTTGGGATGAGGCCAAGTTAAAATCGTGGCAGGGCGCGTTCGTGAAATCGTCCCGCCGCATTGCCGGTGCGCGGGTGGTGAAAATCTGGGATCCCGATCGCGCGGCGGCTGCGGTGCTGGCGGATATTTGTAGTATTGAGACCGTTGCCGACAGCGCGGCAGACTGTTGTGAGGGAGTGGATGCGGTGCTGATTGTGGATGATGGCAGCGGTTCGCATTGGCAGTATGCCGAACATGCCTTGCGCAGGGGCATCCCCACGTTTTGCGACAAGCCATTGGCCATGACGGCAAAGGATTCGGCGGGGATGGTGAAACTGGTGCGCGAGACCAAGACCTCCTTCATGTCGGCCAGCAGCCTGAGGTTCGTTCCTGACATCATCAAACTGCGCGATGAACTGCCGCAGATCGGGGAGGTCCATCTTGCCAGTGTCGCTTGCGGCAACGACCTCGTTTATTACGGCATTCATGCTTTATCCATGGCCTACGCGGTGCTCGGCAGAGGATTCACCAGTGCCATCAACGTCGGCAAACCGGGAGCGAACCTTGTCCGTCTGCGTTTTGGGGATCAGCATGATTTGATGCTCATCGTGGCTGACAAGGAAGTGATGCGGGCCGGATATCAAATCAATCTGTATGGACAAAAGGGATGGCGCAGTGTCACTCCCGATTTGAAGGATCTCTATTCGTATCTGCTCGAAGCCTTCCTGGATCAAGTGCGCACGGGAAGGGAGATCGTCCCAGTCGAGGAAGAGGCTGAAGTCATTGCTGCCCTCGAAGCGTCCCGGCTCTCGCTCGAACTCGGGCGCGAAGTGACTCTCAAAGAGGTGCTCGAGAGGGCATGAATCTGCCTGCCAGACGAACGGACAGCTTTCGCCGTCATTTTTCCATATCAAACAACATCACACGCAACATCCTCTCCACCCGATGAATCCACAGCCACCACCCACCGCACCTTCCCTTAATCGTCGCAGCTTCATTCAACAAAGCGGGCGCGCGATCACCGCTTCCGCATTGGCTGGGGTGGCGTTGCCGCATGTCCACGCTGCTGGCAATGACACCATTCAACTTGCCTTGATCGGGTGTGGTGGACGCGGCAGCGGCGCGGTGGCGAATGCTTTGGATGCTCCCGGTGGACGCACCAAAATGGTCGCCATGGCGGACCTTTACCAGGATCGCCTTGAACGTTCCCATCAAGCCCTGGCGGACAAATATGGGGATCGCGTCGACGTGCCTTATGATCGGCAGTTCATCGGGTTTGATGCTTTTAAGAACGCCATTGATTCATTGCGTCCGGGTTCGGGCGACATCGCGCTGCTCACCGGATATGCGGGATTCCGTCCGCAGCAGCTTGAATACGCCGTGGAGCGCGGGGTGAACGTGTTCATGGAAAAATCGTTTGCGACCGATCCGGTCGGAGTGCGTCGCGTGATGGCGGCGGCGGAAGCTGCGGACAAAAAGGGGATCAAAATTGCGGCGGGATTGATGTGTCGTCATTCACCCAATCGCGAGGAGCTCATCCGGCGCCTGCGAGGGGGTGAATTGGGCGATCTTCTTTACACCCGGGCGTATCGCATGGGACCCGTCGGCAATCTCGGACCCAAGCCCGAAGACAAAAGCGAGATGGAGTGGCAGGTGCGCAACTTCACCAAATTTTACTGGGTGAGCGGCGGTCTATGGGCGGAGATGGACATCCATCAGGTGGACGAACTTTGCTGGTTGCATGATGCGCTGCCGGTTTCGGCCCAAGGAGTGTGTGGGCGTGCGGCCAACAGTCAGGATCGCAGTCAGAATCTCGATTCCTTCAACGTGGAGTGGACCTTCCCGAACGGAACCCGGGCCATGCACACGGTGCGTTATCTGCCCAAGACGCTGAGTCATTTTGCCACTTATGTTCATGGCAGCAAGAAGGCGGCCCAGTTCTCGGGCAATACTCACGCGGCCGATGTGGAAATTTACAAAAATCAAAACACCACTCGCGACAACATCGAATCGAAGGCACCCAAAGAGCAAAACTCGGTCTGGCAAAACCAGTGGAATGATTATCTGGACGCCATCCAAAATGACAAACCCTTCAATCAGGCCAAACGTGCGGCGCAATCGAATCTCGCTGCGATCATGGGGCGGGCGGCGATGCACATGGGCCGGGTGATCACTTGGGACGAAGCCATGGCTTCCCCTTTTCAATGGTTTCCCGGTATCGACAATCTTTCCATCGAAGGGGCACCCCCGGTTTTGCCGGATGAGAAGGGGAACTATCCCGTTCCCGTTCCCGGGCAATGGACAGAGATTTAACTGCTCATTGATGTCCTTGCCGACCGACTTACCGGACCGCTACCGGTTTCGGTCGGCTTGAATCGGTGACGGTGGCTGGCGTGTCCTTTTGAGCCTTGAGGGAACTCAACTTCACCCATAGCCATGCCCCACCGACATACGCGAAGGCGAGGAAGGGGGCGATAATGCCTTCCCAGGTGGGGTAGATGCCGAGCCAGACGCCGGTCCAGTTGGGGAGGCTGAAGCCGGGGATCGGATGGACGGGGAGCCAGCCAACCGTTTGCATAATACGGGTGGTGGAGCCGATGAAGGTGAACAGCACCAGCACCACCAGCATGCCGGTGTAGACGAGCATTTTGCGGTAGGGCATTTTGGCACCGATGTAGAACACGGCGAAGCCGAGGATGGTGATGGCGGTGCCGCCGATGGCGAGTCCTTTCAAGACAGCAGGAAGGCCGGCTTCGAGGATAAGCGATTGCATGAACAGGGTGGTTTCAAATCCTTCACGGAAGATGGTGGTGAAACCAACACCGACCAGGGCGAGGTGTTCGAAGCCGGTGCCTTTCTGACGTTGCGCGGCTTTGCTGAGTTCGCGCAATTTGGCGTTCCAGCCGGTCCAGTAATACTTGTGGAACACCCAGTTGGTGACCATGAGCAGGATGATGACGGCGATGATCGAGATGACCGCTTCGAGGGTTTCGCCGTATTTGGAGAGTCCGGCGAGGAGTTGACGGGAAAGGACAAAAAGAGCGGCGGAAGCGGCGAGAGCGAGCCAGGCACCGATGCCCACCTGCCGGCGGATCCCGGCGTTTTCGGGTCCGCGCAATCCAGCGAGCAATGCGGCGAGAATGACCACGGCTTCGAGGCCTTCGCGAAGGACGATCAGCACGGCGCTGAGCGTGGCGGCACCGGGGGAAAGGCCGACTTTCAGAAGGGCAACGGTTTCTTCAATGGCGTCGAAGGAACGTTGGTAGGAAGCGGTCAGTTCATCACCGGATAGGCGGGAGTCGAGGGCGGCTTTGATGCCGGGTTTGCCGTTGCTGCCATCAAGGAAGGTCTTTTCAGCGGAGAGCGCGAGATTGGGATCGCGCGGCATGGCGCGGGCTTCGAGTTCGAGGTCGAAGTTCACATAAGCGTCGAGGCGGTGGGTTTCCGCTTTGCGCCATTGTCCGGCCTGGGCGGCGGCGAGGGATTGACCAAGCAGGGATCGAATTTCGAGGGCGGCTTCGGCGACGATGTCGGAGGCACTTCCGAAACGTTTGAGGGCGAGGCCGAAGTCGTCTTGAAGCGTGTTGGAGACGAGTTTGATCTGGGACTCGATCTGTTTTTGCGATTCTTTTTTGCTGATGAGGCGTTCGAGGTCGCCGAGCGAGTCGAGCAGCTTGGGTCCGTGTTGCTGGAGGGCCTCGCCTTTGGACTGACGCCAGACAGGCATCAGCTCGTTGATGATTTGCTGGCACTGGATGGTGAAGGTTTTGGCTTCGCGGTATTCGATGGGAATGACGATTTCGCCATCGCGAACCCCGGACTGATATTCCATCGGGATAAGGCGCAGCAGTTTGAGCACGATATTTTCGCGGCGCTGGATGTCCTCAGGGCTGAGCAGGTTGGGGTATTGCGATTCGAGCGCGAGCCGCCATTCACCGATGGTCGGAGGGAGTTGGGCGGCGGGAGCGCCCAGGACTTTTTCGAAGTTGGCGAGGTCGGGCGTTTTGGCCTGGAAGTCGGGAAGGGCGAGTTGCAGCAGGGACGCGGGAAACTGCGAGAGGGCCTGGATTTCGCTGGCGCGGGCGTTGACGAGGGTGGGGGTGGCGCGTTGTTCTTCGGCGAGGCGGTTGAAGGCGTCGGACTTTTCACGGGCGCGGGTGATCTGCCAGAGCAGGTATTCGCGGGCGAGCAGGCGGCTCACTTCGTATTGGTGTTTCTTTTCACCGCCGAGACGTTGCAGGGCCATGGCACCCTCGACGGAGCTGGCGTATTTGGGAAGTTTGATGATCGAGCGCCATTCGCGGGCGGCTTGAACGTCGCCCTTTTGCTGATAATGCAGCATTTCGAGCGCGGCGACATGCTGGAGCCGGGCCTGGAGATTGCCAAGTTGCTGACCGGGATCGGTCGGAAGGGTTTGATCCCAAATGGCTTGGGCTTCAGCAGACTGAAGTTGCTGACGGAAGGCCTGGCGCTGGGTGTCGAGCTTGGTGAGGGAGTCAGGCGTCCAGCGTTCGCCGTGGAGATCGAGAAGCGCTTCGTCGATAACACGCTGGAGGGCGGCAGTGTCGTCGATGGCATCGGCCTTGGCCGATTGAGGAAGAAGAGCGGTGGCGAAGGTCAGCAGCGCCAGCGAGACCGCGAAGAAAAATTGACTCATAGAAAGTTTGGCTGCCTTACAGTGTTGCGAATGAGTCGCATGTCAAACTTCGCGTGTGTCGAACTTCAAGCCAAGCAAGTCGGGCCCTGCCCTTAAAACTACCTCGGGGCAGGCGCAGGCAGCATGGATGGCTCGATCTTTAGGATAGGCAATATGGCGGCATCGGAAGGTCGCTCATCGGTGCGTAAAGAGCCTGCCAACTAAACCTTAAAAACACTACCCTATGAAAACATCCGGAAAACTGAAAAAACTCGGCTTGACTCACAAAAATGACGGGATCGTGGTTCCAGTGATCCTTTGGTGGCTCGGCGTTCCTCTTACTTTAGTGCTCATCCTCTGGCTGATATTCTAAAAAGTTTGGTCGGAGTGAAAAAGGGGCAACCTCGATCGCATTCGTCCTTTGATGTGGAAGTCAGTGTTGAAGTAATGCTGCGCACTACCGTGGTCGCTTGAGTGTCAACTTGCCCAAAGCAGCCGCAGTCGCTCCGGCTTCACAGCGAGGGGGACGACAGCGTGGCGTTTAGGCGGTCCGAAGTATTCAACCTTATTTTTCCTAAAGGCATCTTGTCGGGAGCTGCGGGACCAATTCCACCGGTTACTCGAACACTACGGCCATCACCCAGGCGGGGCCTTTGCCGCAGGGGTAGGTTTTTAGGGGCGTGAGTTTGCCGGTGGCGATGTCGCGCTTAAACACGATGAGGGCGTCTGATCCTTCGCCTGCGGACACGACATAGGATTCGCCGCTGCCAGCGGGGCCGGGGACGAGACAGAAGGAGCGCGGCGTTTTTTCCGTGGGGGTTTGGCCGAGGGAGGAGAGTTCTCCGGTCTCTTGATGCACTGAGTAGGTGGCGAGACTGTCGTGACCGCGGGTGGAGGCATAGACAAATCGACCGTCGGCGCTGACATGGATGTCGGCACAACTGCCCTGGGTTTGGTCCCAATCGGGTGGAACGGTGGGCACGGTTTGGCGCTGGGTGAGTGTGCCTTTATCGGGATCGAAATCGCAGTGCGTAACGCTTTTGCCCTGTTCGTTGACGAGGTAGACCCAGCGTCCGTTGGGGTGAAATTGCATGTGGCGGGGACCGTGACCAGGCCCGCCGGGGAGGTAGGGTGGAGTGTTGGATTCGAATTTGCCGGTAACGGGATCGAAGCGCAGTTGTTCGACTTTGTTCAGTTCACCGGCGTGGGGGACAAAAGCGAAGCGGTTGCTGGGATCGGTTTGAATGCTGTGGGCTTTCTTGCCGGTTTCAAGAGTGACGACCGGTGCGCCGACAATGATGCCGTCTTGAATGCGGGAGATGGCGGCAGCGCCTTCGCCGTAGGAGGCGGTGAGGACCCAGGAGCCGGTTTTATCGATGTGCACATAGACGGGATTGATGCCGGGTGGGGTGATCACAGGTTCGCCAAGTTGTCCGGTGGTGGGGTCGACCGGGAGGGTGGCGAGCTGGCGTTCTGATCTGACGGCGGCATAGAGATGGCGGCGATCAGCGCTGATGGCAAGGCTGCCGGGGGAGCCAGGGAGGGTGGTGTCGCCTTTGCGGGTGAGTTCACCGGTTGCCTGGTCCAAAGAGTAGACAGCGATGCGTTTATCACCTGCTTCGGAGACATAGAGCACGGTGGAGCCTGCGAAGCTGGGGCTGAGGCTGGTGATGAAGGTGAGACAGGTGACCCACAGGATTGGCAGCCAAGATTTCATGCGGAGGAGTGAACGTGCCGACAGGCCAGAGCCTATCAGGGTAGATGAATGGAATCGGTGTCGAGGTAATGCTGAATTCCAAAGGCACCTAAGGCGGATCATTCGATGACATCACCACAGAAAAGACGGACAAGGAGACGACAAATGTTGCAAGTCGCGGACCGAACCCCATCAAACTGCAGCTGCCTTACGGTGCAAAGGCACAAACCGAATCTCCACCCGTTTATCGAGTGCAGCGGCAATCCGGTTAAGCATGGCGAGGGAATGCCCTTCATAGTCGGCATCTTCAAGACGGCAAATCACGGAAGCCGTCGTGCCTACCAGCTTGGCAAACGCCCTCTGTGACAGACCGGCTTTGGTTCGCAGATCATAAATTTTCCGGGCAACCGCATCATCAGCCCGAATTTTCTCAAGTTCCGCTTGCCTCTCAGGCTTTCCTGCAATCAGGCGACGATGCAGGATTTCAACAGCATCATCGGTCGTTTTTAGATTTACCTTTTTCATATCCATTACTCCTCAAATGTGTGCATTTTTGGGTTTAGTTCAAAATTTCTCAGGCGCGCTATGGCGCGGGTAATCTCCACAGGTGGAACCCGATCTTCTTTCACGATTCCATGTGAAATCACTGCGGCCGTGTTCCCATGGAAGAAATACAGAAGGCGATAATGCACCCCTTGAAGACTTGCCCTCAATTCGTGAATCTTGTCCCTGAGCAAATCGGCTTCCGGCCTTCGCAGCGCATGCCCTTCCTGCTTCAGGCGTTCAATTTTGGCCAGACACTTCAGCTGAGCTTTGATGGGAATGTGATCCAGCCATTCCAGCACAGGAACGGTTCCGTCTTTTTCCTTATAAAAAACAACTTTCGTCTGTGGCACATCACCTCCTGCCTTGGATGTTACCAAATTTGCGAACAACTGTCAACCTTCGTGATTCATGTTGTAGAAGGCCTCTCCCCGACAGCTAATGTTGCAAGGCGCGAACGGACCTCCGGCATGGGAAGGAAAGAAGCCTTCTTTTCAATCGTTTTCGCCAAAGCCACTCGCGAATCACGCCTTTTTAGACGCTGAAAAATCCGGACCACCCGGCAAAAAACCACCCGCTCTGCTCCATTATAGTCTCGCCATGAAATCGTTAATCGCCTGGATACTCTCCTTCGCCACTTTCGCTTACGCTGCTCCTCAAAAACCCAATATTCTCATCATTCTCTCAGACGACATGGGTTATTCCGACATCGGCAGTTATGGCGGTGAAATTGACACCCCCAACCTCGACTCATTGGCAAAGGGCGGCCTGCGTTTGACTCAGTTTTACAACACCGCCCGCTGTTGCCCAAGTCGCGCTTCCCTCCTGACCGGGCTCTATCCCCATCAGGCGGGCATCGGTCACATGATGAATGATCGTGGTAAAGATGGCTACCGTGGCGAACTCCGCCAGGACACCCCAACCATCGCTGAAGCACTGAAGCCCGCAGGCTATCGCAGCTACATGATCGGCAAATGGCATGTCACCCAACAAACCGCCGCTCCAAAAGCCGGCACCACCCCATCCAACTGGCCTCTGCAACGCGGCTTCGATCGTTTCTACGGCACGATTCACGGCGCCGGCAGCTTTTTTGATCCCAATACCCTGACCCGCGACAACCGCTACATCTCTCCCTTCACCGATCCTGAATACTCAGGAAAAGATTACTACTACACCGATGCCCTCAGTGATCAGGCCGCACGGTTCATCAGCGAACATGCCAAAACCAGCAGTGACAGTCCCTTCTTCATGTATCTCGCCTACACCGCCGCCCACTGGCCCCTGCATGCAAAAGAAAAAGACATCAGCAAGTATCGAGGCCGATTTGATGCCGGATACGCCGCCCTGCGACAGGCGCGCATCGAGAAAATGAAAAAACTCGGTCTCTTGAAAAACGACGCCACCATCGCCCCACAAAACGGTGGCTCCTGGAGTGATGTCCCCAACCTTGAGTTCGAGCTTCGCTGTATGGAGGTCTATGCCGCCATGATCGACTCCATGGACCAGGGCATCGGTCGCATCATTGATCAGCTCAAACAATCCGGGCAATTTGAAAACACCCTGATCTTTTTCCTGCAGGACAACGGCGGCTGCGCCGAGCCCATCGGCCGTCGTCGCGATAAAGATCCATCATCGCCACAGGCGCGTCCGGGAAAACCCTCCTTACCACCACTGGCTGAAGAATATCTGCAACCCGACATGATCCCAAAACAAACCCGTAACGGCTTCCCCATGCGACAGGGCTACGGTGTGCTTCCCGGAGCCGCCGACACCTACCTTGGTTACGGTGAGGCCTGGGCCAATGTCAGCAACACTCCGTTTCGTGAATACAAACACTGGGTGCATGAAGGTGGCATCAGCACCCCCCTCATCGCTCATTGGCCACGAGGAACCAAACCAGGGTTGGCCAATCAACTGGAGCCCACTCCCGGCCACCTCATTGACCTCATGGCCACCTGCCTGGATGTCGCCGGAATCGAAATCAAAAAAGATCAATTCACCCGTAAACCCGAAGGCATCAGCCTAAAACCCCTGCTGCAAGGCGAAAGCATCGAACGTGGCAAGCCCATCTTCTGGGAGCATGAAGGCAACCGTGCCGTCCGTGAAGGCCCCTGGAAACTCGTCGCGAAAGATCCCGCTGGAGCCTGGGAGCTGTATAACATTGAACAGGATCGAGCCGAACAACAGAACCTCGCCAACAGCGAACCTGAACGCGTCAACACCATGATCAAGCAATGGGAAACCTGGGCCCATAACACCCATGTCCTCCCCTGGATCTGGAAGCCCGCCTACGGCGAACCCGCTACCACCAAAGCAACCCCCAAGGGCAAGGCTAAAAAAGACAAAAGGGCCAAAACTGAACCTTAAGTGAGTCGAGGGGCAGGCCGCGTATGGCAACAACGTTTCAATTCGCGGACTGACCCCCGGCAATGGGTTCGTCTTCTTTAAGGATTAGACTCTAGTGCTACTTCGGTTGTTCTTCCTGAGCCGTTGTCAGTCAAGTAGGCCAACGAGGCTTCCCGAAACACTCGCCACTAACGGGTGAGATAAAAATCGCTTTAATAAGCCTTTGGCCTCTTCCTTTTCTTCCCACGTCGCCTCCGCATTCTGGATCTGCGAGATCAAGTCCTGAATAGTGATTGTGTTAGCTTGAGTGTTGCTTCCCGAGATCGCCGTATTGGAAGAGTTTGAAATGGTGATATTCTGTGAATTGTCCATACTGATACTAATCGGTGATGTTACGGTTCCTTCGATAACATCTACGCCGTTTGCGTTGATCTTGCCGTGACCAAACGATACGCCTCCTAGTTGATGGATCGGCTTCCAATCTATCAAACCGTGCTGCCCTAGCTGGTCACAGATCAAAACAACATTCTGATCTGTTACCCCGGACGGCGAACCGATATCTGCTGCTGACGGGAGTTCCCATCTCTGTTGCCGCCTGCGGTCGTAGAACCAATCAAGCACTAGCCCACGTATTTCATTGTCTTTCATTGTGTTATTTCTTGGTAGAACTAAATGGAAAACGAAACAGCCTAGTTTGTCAACACAACCATCATCGATACTTTTCCTCCACCCATCATCATGTTTCCATAGATCGTTTTTTTGATAGTTTAGGTAAATTGTGGTAACTTTTATCCCCTTTGTCCTGTTTGGGGATAGGCTAATTCGCTCTCAATATACCCACATAACACGCTGATCTTTAGTTGTTTATATAAAGTGTGCCAAGCAGGGATCGAACCTGCGACCAGCCGATTAGAAATCCACTGATTGATTGGCTGTTAGCCAGCGCTGACGCCGGTGAGGGCGGCGCTTTGTTCGATTTGGGGGACGATTTTGTCGGTTTTTTCTTTGGCTTGGGCGGCGAGTTCGTCGATCTCGGCGGGTTTGATGGTGCCTTCGGTTTCGCGTTTGCCGATCAGATCGATGAAGGCGAGGATTTCGTCGAAACCGGTGTCGATGGATTTCGCCAAGGCGCTGTCTTTGGTGGTGACGCTGGGTTTGACGGCTTTGAACATGACGGCGCAGCTTTGCATGATGCCGCGCATGTCGGAGATGCGGCTGACGGCTTGGAAACGACCGGATTTTTGGTCGGAATAACGGGATTCTTTCCAGTCTTCGAAGTAGTCGGAGAGGGTGGGGGTCATGAGCACCATGGCGCCGAAGAGGTCGGTGACGGTGGCGTTCCAGGCGTGGCTGTCGGATTGCAGGGTGGCGATTTTGGCATCGGCATCTTTGGAGGCGGCGATGAGGACTTCGGGTTTGGGCAGGGTTTTGGTGTCGGAGATTCTGGTGATCCAGCGGTCGTCACCACCCCAGAGAGCGGGCTCCAATATGTAGGTGAAGAGGGCACCTTGTTTGTCGATTTTTTCGCCGTTGCCGAGGTCGAGGACGACTTCAGCGACGTCATCGGGGCCTTCGGCGGCGGGGACACCGGCGTCGAGGTAGATGTCGTAGTGGGCGAGGGAGTCGACACCGGCGACGATGCCTTCGACGGTTTCATAACCGAAGGAGTCGATCTTTTTGTAGTTGTCCTGCATGCGGAGGACCAAGGCGTCGAGTTTGGCGGCGTCGGCGGTGTTGGCGGCTTCGATGCTGCCGTGCCGTTGGATGATGGCGGCGTATTCGTTGCTGGCGACGACGAGGTCGGCGCTGGCGGCTTTCATGGAGTCGACGGTTTTGGTGAGGTAGTCTTTGACGGACTGGACGGTGGCGGCGGCGTTGGTGCTGGTTTCGGCGGCGGCGCGGATCGGGATCGTCAGGGACAGGGAGGCGAGCGCGGCGGCGGTCAGGAGGGTGCGGGAGGAAGGGGACATCGGTTGAGATTGTGTCTCATGTGGTGCGGGAGTCAAGGGGAAGTGGGAGGGGGAAGTCGGAAGTCGGAATGCGGAATGCGGAATGCGGAATGCGGAATGCGGAATGCGGAATGGATAGTGGGCAGTGGGCAGTGGGCAGTGGGCAGTGGGCAGTGGGCAGTGGGCAGTGGGCAGTGGAGTGGTGACGGGGGCGAGGGGAGGTTGGATGGCTGGTGCTTTGGCGAAAGCGGTGTCGACGACGCCAGGTGGCCCTGGCGTCTTTGCCACCGCAGTCCAAATTGGGCCGAAGATGAGCGGTGGGTTTTTGCTGCGGGTGCAAGCGCTGAGGCGCGACGGCGCTTTGGGTGAGGTGGCGGGGGAATGATGGGATGCTGGTGGTTTGGAGAGCGCGGAAGATTTGCATGGCGATGCGAAGTGAAACTTCGCGGTCCTTTTGACTGACCGGTGACTTCCGACTTCGGACTTCCGACTTCCGACTTCCGACCCACTGCTTACTGCCTACTGCCTACTGCCTACTGCCTACTGACGGCGTTCTGGAGAACGCCGCTCCTTGGCTACTGAGAATCAGGCGATCACTGGGACGAAGACGGCGGAGCGGACGTCGTTTTTTAGTTGTTCCAGAACATCGGGGTCGTGGATTTTTTGTTCGGCTTTGTCCTGGAGATAGATGGAGTCGATGGCGACGCCTTTTTCGGTGCTGATGCGGGCGTGGCAGACGCTTAATCCGAGGCGGCCGATGGCCATGAAGACGTCATGAAGGAGGCCGATGCGGTCGAGGGCCTGGAGCTCGATGACGGTGTATTCGTTGCTAAGGTTGTTGTTGATCAACACGCGCTGGGGGACTTCGGCGGCGACTTCTTCAAAACCTTTGTTGCGGCGCCGGTGTTCGGTGATGGCGCTGCTGAAGTCGATGTCTTCTTCTTTAAAGGCACCCTCGATGAGGTTTTTGACGCGCGCTTTGACGCGGTCGTTGGTGACGGGGGTGAAGTCGTTGCGGGCAACGCGGAAGATGTCGATGACACAGTCGTCGCTGCGACGATAGAGGTCGGCACCAAGAATATTGATGTTCATGGCGGACAGGGCTCCGGAGACGCGGGCGAGGAGCAGGTGGCGATCCCAGCAGAGCACGGTGAGTTCGCTGATGCCCTGCTCGGGGCGGTCGTCCCAATGGAGGATGGGAAGGAGGCTTTGAGGAGCGGGGTCTTCGTGGACTTTGCGGAAGAAGTCGCGCAGTTGTTTGATGTGGACGGCGATGGTGTCGGCGTCGCGGAAGTTGAAATAACTGCGCGGCATGTGCCGGACGTGGGCGGCGATTTCGTGCTCGAAAGTGGTGTCGAGTTTCTTGCGGATGTCGGAGCCGAGTTCGCGCAGGGGCGCGGTGGCGGAGCGGAGGAAGTCGGAGGGGTCGTTGAGATAAGCGACGGTGGTGCGGTAGAGGTGGAGGATGAGGGATTCCTTCCAGGAGTTCCAGCCTTTGTCGGAGGTGCCCTGGGAGTCGACAAGGGTCATGACGACGAGGGCGTCGAGGTTTTGTTTGCTGCGGATGATGTCGGCAAATTCGGCGATGACCTTGGGGTCTTCGATGTTTTTGCTGGTGGCGGTGCGGTAGAGGGTGAGGTGGTGGTCGACGAGGAACATGAGGAGCCGCAGGCGGGCACCTTTGATCTGGAATCGGCGCGCGACGCGGTGGGCGAGGGTGGCGGAGGCGTCGGAATGGGTGGCGGTGTTGTGGGCGCGACCGGAGTCGTGAAGAAGGAGGGCGAGATAGAGGATGTAGGGTTCCTGGAGGTCGTGGAACAGGCGCTGGTAGAGGCCGAGTCCAGGCTGGGGGGTGCCGGCGAGTTCGTCGAGTTTGTCGATGGTGCGCAGGGTATGTTCGTCGGCGGTGTAGCGATGGAAAAACTCGTGTTGCACGAGGCAGGTGAGGGCACCGAATTCGGGCATGTAACGACCGAGCACACCGACGCGATGCATCTGGCGGAGGGTGCGGGCGACGTCGCCTTTTTGGTTGAGGATGGCTTCGAAGGACTCGCGCGCGGCTTTGTTGTAGCGGAAGCTGATGTTGATGAGGTGGAAGTTTTTTTGGACCAGGTTGTGAAGCTCGGGGCTGAGGCGGAGGTGGCGTTGCTGGGTATGGACGAAGAGGCGGATGAGGCGCGGCGGGTCTTCGGTGAAGATGTTGTCGTGCTCGGCGTAGATGCGTTCGTGTTTGCTGATGAAGCCGTCGAATTTTTCGGTTTTCGGGGCGCGGCCTTTAAGCAGGCGCTGGACGAGGCTGGGTTTTTCGGTCTCGATGGCCTGGAGGTGGTAGCGATCCATCAACTCGGCGGTGCGGTGCAGGAGATTGGTGGTGTGCTGGTAGTAGTCGCGCATGAATTCCTCAATGCGGATGAGGATTTTTTTGTGTCGATAGCCGAGGTTGGTGGCGACGACTCCCTGGAGGCGGAGGGTGAGGGTGTCCTGTTCGCGCTTTTCAACGTAGTGCATCTCGTTGCGGACGCGCAGGAGGAAGTCGTAGGCGCGTTCCATGTCGCGCAGGGCGTTGAGCGAGAGGAGGTCTTTTTTGATGAGGTCGCGGAGGCGGACGGTGCGGTGTTTGGCGTAGGTGGTCCAGATGGCGTTTTGGTGGTCGCGCAGGCCGCCGCAGCCGTTTTTGATGTTGGGTTCCTGGACGAAGGGGGTGTTTTCGTGCTTGGAGTGGCGGTCGGCGAGGTCGCGCTGACGCATGCGCAGGAACTCGGTTTCGTGACCGTCCATGCAGGTGGCGTCGAAGCGCAACTTGAATTCGGTGAAGGCTGTTTCGTTGCCGGCGATGTGACGGCCTTCGATGAGGGCGGTTTTGACCTGGTTGTCCTGATTGGCGGCGCGAAACGCCTCGCTGACGGAGCGGGTGGAGGAGTCGCCGACTTTAAATCCGATGTCCCAGAGAAGGGTGATGAAGGTGGAGATGAGCTTGCAGGTGGACTCGAGGGCGGAGCCGATCTTGTCGGGGACGAGGAACATGAGGTCGACGTCGCTGAAGGGATTCATCTGGCGGCGACCATAACCGCCGGTGGCGACGATGCTGACCGGGAGTTTGCTGGAGGAGGTTTTGGCTTCGGTGCGGGCGACTTCGCTCCAGAGGTGTTTGAGGGCGACGTCGTAGATGTCGGCGCGGGCCTCGGTGATTTCGAGTCCGCCGCCGCCGGCGCGGTGGGCCATGAGGAGGCGGGCTTCTTCGATTTTGCGGAAGCGTTTGTAGGTGCGGAGGGTCTCGGCGCGGCTGCGAGGTTTGTCGGGGGCCGGGGGGAGGGTTTGTTTGGCGCGTTGCTGGAGTTTTTGCTTTTTATTGAGGTCGGCCATGGAGAGAAAAAGAACGGTCGGCGGTGGCGGTGCGCGCTGAAAGGGTGGTGGATCGAGGAATATTTAAAACGTGATGATGGCGTGCGCGGGACCGTATGACGAGATTTTTTCGCGACCGTTGAGGAAGGCGAGTTCAATGAAGAACACGGAGCCGATCAGGTTGGCCTCGGCGGTGGTGATGAGCTGGAGGGCGGCGGCGGCGGTGCCTCCGGTGGCGAGGAGGTCGTCGGCAAGAAGGATGTTTTCGCCGGGAAGGATGGCGTCTTCGTGCATTTCGAGGGAGGCGGTGCCGTATTCAAGGGCGTAGTCGACCCCGCGGGTGCGCCAGGGGAGTTTGCCTTTTTTGCGGGCGGGGACGAATCCGCAGCCGAGGTGGGCGGCGAGCATGGCGCCAAAGATGAAACCGCGGGCGTCGATGCCGACGATCTTGTCGATTTTCTGGTCGGTCACGGTGGCGGCCATGGTTTCGATGGTGAGTCGGAGGAGGTCGGGATCGGCCAGGACGGGGGTGATGTCTTTGAAAAGGATACCGGGACTCGGGAAGTCGGGCACGTCACGGATGGCTTGGCGAAGGCGGGAGAGTGAGTCGGAATCCATGGCGGACTACCGTGCATGGAATTTCGAGGGAGGCAATTTGAAAGGATGAAGGATGAAGAGCGGTGAGGTTCTTCAGGCCCACATGGGACGGGGGGCTTCGAAGGTTTGGCGTTGCTGGGTGAGTGGGTGGGTGAAGGTCATGCGCGAGGCGTGAAGACAGAGGGGCGGGGCTTCGGTGTCGAGGGTTTGGGTGGGGCCGTTTTGATGATTGGGGAGATAGGCTTGATCACCGACGATAGGGAAACCGAGGTGCCAGAGATGGACGCGGATTTGATTGGTGCGGCCGGTGATGGGACGCGCTTCGAGAAGGGCGGTGCCGTCGGGATCGCGGGAGATGACGGTGAATTCGGTGCGGGCGGGGAGGCCGTTGAGGTGATCGATGGTGCGTGATCCGGCGAGGCCAGGTTCGTCGCTGATGGGTTGATCGCTGAAAAAGTGATCGGTGGGAGGATGACCCTGGACGCGGGTGAGGTAGATTTTTTCGACTTCACCGCGTTCGAACTGGGGTTGGAGGAGGTTGGCGAAGTGTCGGGTGAGGGTGCAGATGACGAGGCCGGTGGTGTTGGCGTCGAGTCGATGAGCGGCGCGAATTTTACGGGGATCGTAAGCGAGATTGAGGAGGTGTTGCAGGGTGTTGCGATTGAAGCGCCCGGCGGGATGCATGGGCAGCGGGGCGGGTTTGTTGATGACGAGGATGGCTTCGTCTTCGTAAAGGAGCTCGATGGCGGCGTTGATATCGGGCTCGGTCAGGTTGCGCTGCATGCGGACGTAACGTTCACCGGCGTGGACGATGTGGTCGGCGGCGACGGGATGGCCGTTGGTGTCGAGGAAAGCGTCTTCAGCGCAGAGGCGTCGCCATTCGTCGCGACTGATGTGGGGGAAGATGGTGACGAGGGCGTCGACGAAGGGGAGGCTGTCGCAGGACTCGGGAATGTTGAGGGGACGTGAATTGTCGTAGGGAGTGGAGCCGGGGAGGGGTTTGGAAAGGAGATCGGCGAGCCGGGCGCGGCTGGCGGCAAGGGTTTCGGTCAGTTGCTGTTCGCTGGTTCGGTAGCAATACGGGCAGGATTGACCGGGGATGTAGCGGGGATCGCTGTGTTCTTCTTCGGTGAGGGGGCTTTGGCAGGCGAAACAGACGGCGGAACTGGTTTCGCGCAGGGCGGGGTCGACGCCGACGCGCTGGTCGAAGACGAAACATTCGCCGTCGTAGTGGTCGCCGCCGCAGTCTTCGAAATACTTGAGGATGCCGCCGTCGAGCTGGTGGATGTCGGTGAAACCTTCGCGTTCCATGAAGGGGCCGGCTTTCTCGCAACGGATTCCGCCGGTGCAGAACATGACGATGGGCTGGTGTTTGAGTTCCTCGGGGAGTTGGCGGACGGCTTCGGGGAACTCGCGGAAGTGGTCGATGGGGAGGATGTGGGCGTTTTTGAAGGTGCCGAGTTTGACTTCGTAGTCGTTGCGGGTGTCGAGAAGGGTGACGGGTTTGCCTTCGTCCAGCCAGGCCTTGAGTTGTTTTGGCGAAAGTTTGGGGGAGGTGCGTTGGGCGGGGTTGATGCCTTCGACGCCGAACGAAATGATTTCTTTTTTGAGGCGCACCAGCATGCGGTTGAAGGGCTGGTGGTCGCTGAGGCTGTATTTGGGGGAGAGGGTTTCGAGGCCAGGGATGTCGCGGAGGCGGGTGAGGAGGTTCTCGATGTTTTCGGCACTGCCGGCGATGAACAGGTTGATGCCTTCGGGAGCGAGGAGGATGGTGCCCTTGAGGTTCCAGGTTTTGCAGTCGGCAAGGAGGGATTCGCGCAGGGATTTGAGGTCCGTCAGGTTGGCGAACAGGTAGGCGGCGATGTTGGTGAAAGAGGGCATCAAAGAAGGGCTAAAGGATAAAGGCTAAGGGCTAAAGGGGGCTGACTCGCAACTGCATTGCTATCGGAGGCGGTAGTGGCCGGTGAGGGGGAATTGGAAAAGGCGGTCTTCTTCCTGGGTGCCGGTGCCGATGTTGTGAATGATGAGGTAAGTGCCGGTGGCGGATTTTTTGTCGCTGACGATCATGATGTGGGGAAGGTTGCCGCCGACGAGGCAGGTGACGAGGTCGCCGGGTTGGTAGTTGGCAGGATCGGTGGTGGCTTTGAGTTTTTGGTGATGGCGGGTGAGGTAGACCTGCAGGTTGGGGACGCGGCGGTGGTCGATGTTTTTGTCGGGTCGTTTGAGGCCCCAGATTTTGGGGGATTTGGCAAAATTGGCGCGCATGTCTTCGTGGACGAGCTTTTGCAGGTCGAGGTTGAGGGCGTCGCGCATGGCGCGGATGACGACATCGGTGCAAACGCCGCGTTCTTTGGGAAGGTCACCGTTGGGGTAGGTGAGGCTGACGTAGGCGGGGTCGTAGTGGGTGGTGACGCCGATTTGTTTGCGGGCGGAGTTGATGAGTTTTTGGGCGGGAGATTGGTCGGCGAGAAGGGGGGTGGTGAGGGTGAGAAAGAGGTGGAGGGTGATGGAGAGGATGGGATGCATGGGGTGCGGTGAGGGCAATATGCGTGGGTGACCGGCAGGCTGCAAGTTTGGGTCACTGACTGGGACGATGGAACGACGGGCAGCTGCGAAGCCGCGAAGCGAATGCCCGCCACACCCACAGGCTGCACGCCCATAAGCATATACCTAACTCGCCATGCATCGCTTGACTCTTGCCAATTGGCGCGGTCGGCGGGGTCTGCGCTCGCTTAGTTCTTCCAACCACAGGTGTGGGGCGTTCATCATATGAACCAACCC